>JAHFBB010000136.1 GCA_023250255.1 Chloroflexota bacterium
GACAGGCGTCGTTGCGGCAGACCTTCAGCCGTTTCCAGGTCCCCGCGGTCATCGACTCGAAGGCAATCCCCAGCAGCCGGGCCACGGCGGGATCCGTGTCGTCGGCGGCCACCAGCCGCGGCTGCGCACCGATTTCCAGCCGGAGCGGTACCGAGCCGGCGACGTCCGCGAAGTGGGCGGTGACCGCGGCGGAGACCGGGTGGCCGCCATGGACCTGCAGGACCTCGCGCAGCGTCTCGCGCAGATCGATCGCCCGGGCGTGGTCGGCGTTGGTCAGCGTTCGGTCAGCCAAAGGCAGACCGCGGGAGGCGTACCAGGCGCCAAGCGCCGCCGGCGTTGCCACCTCATCGGTCCGTTCCTCGATGTCGGCGGTGTTGATGAAGTGGCGGAGAAGCTCGAGATCCCCAGGGGCGGGATCGCGGCGGTCGGCGTCATTGGCCAGCTCGGGAAGATTGATCATGAATAACCGCCTTCAGTGGTTGACAGGTTAGGCCTAACTAGCATACCATGTACGCAGGTTAGCACGGAAGTCAAGGAAAGCAGATCATGTTTCGTATCGAACACCCAGATGACTACCTCGCCCGTACCGAGGCCGAGCGCGAGCTCCGTGAGCGACGGAACCGCCTGGTGCGTGCGCTTCGTGGCTCCACTCCGCCGTTCGACCGTGAGGTGGAGCGCGAATTGCGTCGGGTCATGCAGGAATCGCTGCGCACGCAGACTGATCCCAGCCGTTAGCGGAGACCAATTCATGGACCGAGGCTCTGTCGAGGCATGGGTGGCCGCCTACCGTCATGCCTGGTCGACCGATGACCCCGCTGAGATCGCTGCCCTGTTCACGGAGGATGCGACCTACTCCCCGTTCCCCTGGCCGCGCGACCGGCGGCCGTGGACCGGCCGCGAGGAGATTGTCGCCAAGTGGGTGAGCCACGGGGACTCGAAGGTCGGCTGGCGGTTCGAACACACGATCCTGGCGGTCGAGGGGGATACCGCGGTCATCGAGGGATGGACCGAATACGACCGTGGCGAGGGCGCCCCCTGGGAGGAGGCCTTTGCCAACATCTGGGTCGTCCGCTTTGCCTCGGACGGTCGCGCTCGCACGTTCGCCGAGTGGTGGGTCCAGAAGCCAACCGACTGACTGGCGCGTCCTCCTAGCGGCCGGTGAACTCCGGATCGCGCTTCTCGAGGAAAGCGGCCATCCCCTCTTTCTGATCCTCGGTGGCGAACAGCAGGAAGAACAGGCGCCGCTCGTGAGCAAGGCCTGCGGTCAATGACAGTTCGAAAGCCGCGTTGACCGCTTCCTTGGCAACCCGCAGCGCAACCGGGCTGCGCCGGGCAATGACCGATGCCAGGGCGAGCGCATCCTCCACGACCACTTCGTCGGGCACCACTCGGGCCACCAGGCCCATCCGCTCCGCCTCGGCGGCGGTGATCGGGTCCCCGGTCAGGATCATCTCCATGGTCTTGCCCTTGCCGACCGCCCGCGTCAACCGCTGGGTGCCACCGGCACCGGGAATCACCCCGAGCTTGATCTCTGGCTGACCAAATTTGGCGCCCTCGCCGGCGATGATCAGGTCGAGTGCCATGGCCAGCTCGCATCCTCCGCCCAGGCACCAGCCGTTTACCGCGGCGATCACCGGCTTGGCGATTTTGCGGATCCGGTCCCACTGGGCAATCCGATTGCCGCGGAGCATGTCCACCGGCGACGCGCTGGCCATTTCACCGATGTCGGCGCCAGCGGCGAAGGCGCACTCGCTGCCGGTCACCACGACCACCCGAATGGCATCGTCGGCGTCGAGCACGTCGAGTGCGTCGCACAGTTCGTCCATGAACGGCCCGTTCAGCGCGTTCAACTGCTTCGGCCGGTTCAGGCGAACGAGGGCCACCCGGCGCTCCGTGTCGCGCTCCACCAGGACCAGGGCGTCAGTGGTCACGGGATGGCCTCAAATGCAGATTCCAGGGCGACTCCACACGCGCCACAGTAGCCGTGATGGGCCGGTAGGCCGATGGCGCCACAGGCGGCGCACGAGCGGCCGCTTCCGGACTCCAATCGACGGAGCTCCGCGAAGCGTGGCGGGCGCTTCTCGCCGAAGGCCAGCACCGCCTCGCGCGTCTCGTCAGCGGTCGAATGGACCGCCAGCCAGTCGCGGGCGTGGGGCACGGTCTGTGACCAGACAAGGTCCCGCCACCAGTTCAACTGGGTCTTCGTGTAGCGCAGCGCCTCGGGCAGCTTGTTGCGAAGGCCGGCGGCCAGGCCGGCCACGGTGGCATCGAGTTCGGCGCGAGGCACCACTCGAGAAACCAGCCCCCACTCGGAGGCGGTGGCCGCGGGCACCGGTTCGCAGAGGAGCACCATCTCGCGCGCCCGCCGCTCGCCGATGATCAGCGGCAGCCACTGGGTGGCGCCGCCGGCCGGGACCGATCCGTGCTCGGGGCCGACGTGGCGGATGTAGGTGTCATCGGCCATGACCGCGAAGTCACACGCGATCTGCAGCTCGTTGCCGCCGCCCACACACGCCCCGTTGATCCGGGCGATGGTCGGCTTGCCGATGTTTCGCAGTCGGTCGTGCATCTCGATGAACGCGCCCATCCAGCGCCAATACTGTCCGCTGGTGGCGCCCATGGCCGCCTGTTCATTCAGATCCGCCCCGGTACAGAACGCCCGATCCCCCGCCCCAGTGACCACGACCACTGCCACCCGGTCGTCCCAGCTCGCCTGTTCGAATGCCGCTCCCAGCTCGCGCAGGGTCCGGAAGTCGAAGGCATTCATGACCTCGGGGCGGTCGAGCGTGACCGTGGCGACGCCGGCATCGGCGTCGACCGCATAGCGGATGCGGGCGAATTCCAGGCTGGCCGGGTCGGATGGGATCGGGGCCTCGGGCTCAGCCAACGGTCCGGCCCTGGTCGTCATCGGCAATGAACAGGGTCACTCCGGCAGACGCGAAGTTGCGCAGGTCGCGGCCGCTGTCGCGGCCGGCGTCGGATATGAGCGCGGCATCCAGATCAGCGCGAGAGTCGAAGGACATCTCGGCCACGAGGTAGTACGCGGACGGACGGCCGCCAACCCCGTCGGGATGGGTCAGGCGGACGGAGACAAGCCCGGGATATCGGTCGACGATGGGCGAATGGACGTCGCGATAGTGGGCGTCGAAGGCGGCCTGATCCTCGGGGTGGTTGTACAGGGCGACCAGCCGGACCACGGATCGGTCAGCGCTTGAAATAGTCCGCGTTGATCTGGATGTACGGCGTCCACTGCTCGGGGACGGCGTCCTCGGCGAAGATCGCGGTCACCGGGCACTCCGGCTCGCAGGCTCCGCAATCGATGCACTCATCGGGATCGATGAAGTACATCGTGTCGTCCTCGGTGGCGTGGATGCAGTCCACCGGACAGACGTCCACACACGAGGCGTCCTTGACGCCAATGCATGGCTCGGCGATGACGTAGGTCATGGGTGGCGAGGATACCTGATGGTGCCCGAATCAGGCAGCCAGCCAGAACTCGCGGAGCAGTGCCTGAATCCGTGGCAGGTCGAATGGATAGTGGTCGGCCTCGGGAATCTCGAGCAGGCGGGCACCGATCCCCGCTGCCACTCGTGCCGCCGTAGCGCGGAACGCCAGGCCGACCGGCGCACGGACCGATTGCCGCCAGCCGCCATGCAACACGAGCTTGGGGATGGCCAGGTCAGCAATCGGGGCCAGCGGGACAACGGCATCCCAGGCGGCTGGTTCGGCCATGGCCGCCCGGCGATCGCGGAGCGTTTGCGGGTCAGGAGCTTCGGTTGCCGGTGGGTGCAGCATGCCCGCGTTGTAGGCAGCGCTGATCTCCGATTCCGAGGCACCCGTGGCGATGGCGTCGGCCAGGGGCTGGAAGCGGGCGACGAATGACTGAACGGCCGGATCATCGAGGGCAATGCCGAAGGCAGCCGGTTCGTTCAGAACGAGTGAGGCCAGCCGGTCCGGCACCCGCGCCGCGACCAGAAGGGCCACGACCCCGCCGAGGGACGTCCCAACCAGGTGGGTGCCTGGCTCCACCAGGGCGGCGATGTCCTCGGCCTGGTCCTCGAATGCGTGTCGGCCGGTGTCGGGCGACAGGCCCG
>JAHFBB010000137.1 GCA_023250255.1 Chloroflexota bacterium
GGCCACCAGCGGGCAAAGGCCTCCGTGTCATCGGGGAAGCCGGCACCGGTGACGTAGTTCACCAGCGCGTCGAACCAGACGTAAATCCGATGATCCGGATCGTCGGGGAACGGAATCCCCCAGTTGGTACCGGCGCGACTGATCGAGAAATCGGTCAGGCCGTCGTTGAGCCAGCCGAGCACCTCGTTGCGGAAATGCTCGGGCTCGCAGAACGAGGGGTTCGATTTGTACAGCTCCTCGAGCGCCTCCTGGTAGCGCGACAACCGGAAGAACCAGTTCTCCTCCTCGAGCCACTGGAGGGTGAGCGTCGGGTGGTCCGGGCAACGGCCGTCGACGATCTGGGCATCGGTCTTGAACTCGTTGTCGCCGGCGCAATACCAGCCGGCATAGGTGCCCTTGTAGATGTCGCCCGCCTCGCGAGCGCGGCGGACCATTTCGCTGGCGGCGGCCAGGTGGTCGGGATCGGTCGTCCGGATGAACCGGTCGTAACTGATCCCGAACCGATCAAAGGCCGATTTCCACGCGTCCGCCCAGCTGTCCACCAGCGCCCGGGGATCTTCCCCGCGTTCCTCGGCCAGCCGCTCAATGTTCGCCGAGTGCTCGTCCATTCCGGTCAACAGCCGCGCGTCGCGACCCAACAGCCGCTGATATCGGATGAGCGCATCGGCGCCGATCGCCTCGAACAGCGAGTGGAGCGGCGGCTTGGGGCTCGGGTAGAAGATGGCCGTGGTTGCGTAGAAAGGGTCAGTCATTGGGTGGCCCGTGGGACCGGCCCTTCGGCCAGTAGAGCTCCTTGCGGACCTGCTCGGGCGGGAATCCCCGCTCGGTGGCGACCTCCTCGACAGCGCTGATCATGTCCGGGTTGCCGCACAGGTAGATGGTGCAGTTGTCCGCCGTCAGGCCCCGCCGGTCGAGTTCGGCTTCGAAGACCGATTCCACCCGCCCCGTCAGCCCGTCCCAGTTCGGGCAGGCCTGGGGCCGTGACACCGTTCCCGCATAGGCCAGCGGCAGCAGGTCGGCCTGGGCAATCTCGGTCAGGCGGTCGCGCCACGCGAGGTCGGAGTCGTGGCTCACCCCGTGCAGGAGGTGGATATCCCGCCGCTCCCTGCGGTCGATGAGGGTCTCGAGCATGCTCATGAACGGCGCCAGCCCGGTTCCGGAGGCGATGAACAGGCAGGTCCGCCCGTCGTCCTGGAGCACGAACTTGCCCTTTGCACCCTTGATGTTGATCGGGTCCCCCACCCTGATCTGCCACAGGAGCGGAGTGAACTCTCCCCCGTGCACATGACGGATGAAGAACTCGTATTCGCTCAGATCATCGGCCGGAGAAGAGATGGACATGGGCCGTTGGATGAGCTTGCCCGACTCCCCGACCAGCCCCAGCGTGGCGTACTGGCCGGGCGCGAAGGGAAATGGCTCCGCCAGCGCCTGGACAGCGACGATCGCCAGTCCGTCCACAACCTCGTCCCAGCGGCTGAGCCGCCCGTTGTAGGGGTAATCCTCGACCATTCCCACTCCGGCTGCCTTCGCGGCACCGGCTGGAACCGCCGGAAACGGACCGATGGGCCGCGAGCGGCCAGTATATGTACCCGAATCTATGGGCTGGGTGCGAGGCTGTCCGGAACAACTGGCTCTTGTGCGGCCGACGTCAGGGACCTGGTGTTGGCGGGGGGAATATCGCAGCGCTTGATATCCGTGTCATCACCCGTACCGGAGCGCCCGGGCGGCCAGTATCCAACCCCCTCAAAACGAGGCTCTCGCCACCGCCGCTGGCATTGACCTCGATCTCATAGGTGTCGGTCCCGGATCGATGAGACTGCGGTACACCGCTCTTGAAGGCCACTACGCCAAAGTCAATCTCCACCGTGAAATCGCGCTGCAGGGTTCCCCGCATGACAAGCACGTAGCGATCGTTGGCACCGGTCGCCCACAGGCAGTCACCTGACTGCTGGAGGGAGTAATAGGTTTCGTCGTTGCCATACCAGGTGCCGCTGAGGTCAATTGGCGTTCCGGCGGGGGTCAGCAGGTCGATGGGCTCGCATAGGCTCGCCGCCGTTCCGGGCGCGGAGGACCCCGCGCTGGGAGGGATCGAGGGCGACCCCGGCGTGCAGGCAGTCAGCAGCACGCCAAGCACGATCCATCCACAGACGGTCCTCACGCACCCATCATGGCAGGGCTACAGAGCTACGACGGCCTCCATCGGCTCAGCTGACGCGCCGTTCGTGGCGCCAACCGGCGGGGTGGCGTCGTCGCCCGCCTGCTTGGCGTATTCCTTCTTGCCACGCCCCGAGAGCATCTCGAGGTGGCTGATGACGACCTCGGTCTTCCAGTGGCGGAGACCGGCGTCATCGTCCCACTGACGCGTCTGCAGCCGGCCTTCGAGATCCACCAGCTGCCCCTTGCTCAGGAATTGACCGCAGATCTCGGCCAGTCGGTCCCACGCGACAGCGGGGTGGTATTCGGTCTTCTCGCCGGCACCGTTGCCACGGTATTCGTTGGTGGCGATGGTGAAGGTTGCCATGGGTTTTCCGGACGGAAGCGTGCGCAGCTCCGGATCGCGGGTCAGACGACCCACCAGCAGTACCTTGTTCATTCCCAGTTCTCCTCTGCCCGCCCCAGGGGCGGTGTCGCGCCTGGCGAGGCGGCGTGGACAGAGGATGAACCGGGGGCCGTTACCGGTCCGTTAGGGCTCGGTTGCGGATTGCTGGACGGCTCGATACGCCTCGCGCCGGCCGAGTCCGGCCGCCCGCAGCAGCTCCACCACCGCCCGATCCGGAAGACCGATGGCGCGCGCGGCTCCGAGGATCGCCTCGGTGTCGACGCCGGTCGGCTCGACCACCGGTAGGCCCGAGATCACCAACGTGAACTCACCGCGGGCAAGCGGCGGCGAGGCCGCGACCTCGGACGCCGTCCCGACGACGACCTCCTCATGCATCTTGGTCAGCTCACGCCCGACGGCCACCGCCGCCTCCGGAACGCGGTCGGCCACGGCGACAAGCAGGCTGCGCACCCGGGTCGGCGCCTCGAACAGGACGAGTGGCAGTCGCGCAGCAGCTGCCGCGGTGAGCAATCCATCGAGTCGGGCCAGGCGAGCCGAGAGCGGGCGGGTGGGCAGGAAGCCTCCGAACACGAAGCCAGGAGCCTCGACGCCGGCGATCGCCAGGGCCGCAGTCACTGCAGATGGCCCCGGGATGACCTGCACCAGCGCCCCGGCCTCGCGGGCGGCGGCAACCAGGCGCGCTCCGGGGTCGCTGATGGTGGGCATCCCGGCATCGGATGTCAGGGCCAACGTTTCACCGGCATCCAGCCGAGCGACCAGCCCGGCGAGACGGTCCTGGGCGTTGTGGTCGTGGAACGCGCTGGTCGGGCGTTTCAGTCCCGCGGAGGCCAGCAGGCGCGCCGCGACCCGGGTGTCCTCGGCGACGACCAGGTCCGCGGTCCGCAGCGCCTCGACGGCCCGCGGGGAGAGGTCGCCCAGATTGCCGATCGGGGTACCGACCACGAGGAGCCGTCCGGCCATGAGTCAGGAGGGGCGCTGTGAGCCGGGCCGCCGGCGCGGGTAGAGATAATCGATCCCCGGTGTCCGCAGGCTCACCTTGGCCACCGGCGCGACCTGGCGCTTGAACTCGTTGCGCGCCACCCGGTCCCCAACCCAACCGACCAGCCGTGCATCGAGACCGGCGCGGACGCATCGGTCCACCGTCCAGCGGCGGTCCACCAGCGCGAACAGGATCCGGTCCAGGTCCTCGTACGACGCGCCGAGCTCGGCTTCATCGGTTTGACCCGGCCAGAGGTCCGCCGAGGGTGGCTTGGCCAGGATCTCGGGCGCCACGCCCAGGGCGGCCGCCACCGCGCGCAACTGGCTCTTGTACAGGTCGCCAATGGGCTGAATGGCGGCGGCCATGTCGCCGTGGAGGGTGCCGTAGCCGAGCAACGCCTCGGTCTTGTTCGAGGTACCCACGACCAGGGCGTCGAACGCCGCGGAGCGGTCGTAGAGCACGATCGTCCGCATCCGGGCCATGACATTCCCGCGGCGCACGGCAACGGCGGTGGTGTCCTCGCCACCG
>JAHFBB010000138.1 GCA_023250255.1 Chloroflexota bacterium
TCCGGAAGGGGTGACGTTGATTCCGCAGTCAATGACGACGGTGCTCCGGTTGACCATGTGCGGACCGATCAGTCCGGGCACGCCGGCCGCAGCAACCAGGATGTCCGCCCGCCGCGTTTCGCGCGCGAGATTGCGAGTTTCGCGATGGCACAGGACCACCGTGGCATCCGCCGCGGTCAAGAGGGCGGCCGTGGGCCGTCCGACAACCGCCGACCGACCGATGACCACCGCCCGCCGACCGGCGAGCGGGATGTCGTACCCCCGCAGGATCTCCATGATGGCGAGGGCCGTCGCCGGCACGAAGGCTGGGTCACCGCGAGCGATGCTGCCGGCATTCGCCGAGGTCGCTCCATCCACATCCTTGGCGGGGTCGATCTCGTCGACCGGTGAGCGGTTGGATAGCCACTCAGGAAGCGGCTGGGCGATGACGATGCCGGCGACGGTCGGATCGCGGTTCAGCGCGCCAATCCGGGCGGCAACGTCCGAACGGACGATGCCGTCCGCCGGCCGAATGTCGAGAACGTCGATCCCGATCGAGCGCGCGGCGCGGGTGATGCTGGCGGCATAGACCGCGCTCGGGCCGGCATCGGTAAAGCGCATCACGGCCAGCCGTGGAGAAGCACCGCCCGCCCCGGTGAGCGTCGTGACGCGCTCGGTCAGTTCGCGCCAGCTCCGTGACGCGATCGCCCGGCCGTCGAGAATCCGCCCGCTCAGGTCGACATCCTCCCGTTGACCGTGGCCATCACCTCGCGGCTGGTGGTCCGGGCCGTGCCTTCGATCCGATCGAGCTCGGCCGGGGCGCTGTGACGAAGCGGATCGTCCGGGCCCAACGAGGGCAGATTGATGCGGACGTTGAGGGCGGCTCCACGAAGTGCCGCACTGGCGAGCAGGGCCGCGACCCCGGCATCGCTCACCGCGTGGACGTTGCCCATCGGGGCAATCCGAGCGGCCAGTTCGAGGACCTCTGCGGCCAGGTGAACCACCCGCAGTGGAATCTCGGTGGCTCGATGCGACGCGGCCCGGACCGCCAGCTGCCTGAGGGCCTTCTCGTCATCCGTCGTCCGGGGCAGGCGGCGAGCGTCGACAACCTCGGTGTATGCGGCAGCGTCGTTATCGACCGCGCTCAACAGGTCGGCTCGCAGCTCGGCAGATGCTTCGGCAATCTGGCGAAAGAGCGGCTCCGCATCAGCCAGGTCGGCTCGACCGAGGGACAGTCGGGCGACCATTTCGACGAGGGCCGCCGCAACCGCTCCGCCGAGTGCGGCCGCGCTCCCGCCGCCCGGGGTCGGGTCGGCCGATGCCAGCCGGGCCGTCAATTCGGACGTCGGCTGGTCAAGCAGAGAGCTGGGCTGGGTCACTCCAAGATTGTAGGCGGGGTCTCCGAGACAAATTGGCTGTCGGGCGGGATCTGCGGGAGGGTACGCGGGTCCGACCGACCGGTCAACCGGTTAGGCAGCGAGATCCCATCCATCGACGAACCAGGACTGCGATCGCGGATCCCAGAAGACCTCGGCGCGCTGACCGTTGGTCGTGGCCAGGACAAGGGTCAATCGTGGACCACGCTCCGCCGGCCAGGCGGCGCGCTCGTCGCGCACCGACAACACGGCTGCGACCTCGTGATTCTCGCCGTCGAAATGCACGGCTTGAGGCAGGGGTTGATCCGTGGACCAGCGGACCTCGGTTGGAACGGGGGGAAACGTTACGAATGCCATGCCCGCACAATACGAACGCGTGTTCTATTTGTCAAGCCTTTCGTCCGGAAGGTTGGGTCGGTCGCTCGGAGATCGGCGGATGCGCCGGCCGATGAGGCGGGCACGGACGAGCGCATCGGCTCCGAACTGACGGCGAATGGCATCCACCGTCCGATCCAGCCGGTCCTGGCGCCCGACCCCATCGAACAGCGTCAGCTGTTCAGTCGATGACAGGGAAATGGCGGTCAGCCCGATGAGGCGAACCGCTCTCGACGGATCGCGGTTGGCGTGCAGCAGGTTGCAGGCCAGTTCGTAGAGGGCCGTTGTTTCGGTCGTCCTGCGAGGTAGACCCGCCTGCCGGGTGATGGTCTCGAAGCCCTCATACCGCAGCTTGAGCTGGACGGCTCCGGCACTGAGATGGTGCCGGCGGAGGCGTCCCCCCACCGAGTCGGCGAGGTCAAGCAGGGTCGTCTCCAGCGCACGATCATCGGTCTGATCGTGGGAAAAGGTGATCTCGTGGCCCACCGACTTCGGCGCCCCCCAGGGCTGAACCGGCGACGGATCCACCCCAGATGCTCGCCGACCGAGCTCGTCGCCGTGACGGCCGAACAGTCGACGCAGGGTGGCCGGCGACAGGGCCGCGACGCCGCCGATGGTCGTCACACCCCGTCCAGCAAGCCGCTCGGCGCCCTTGGGACCGATGCCCCAGAGCCGCGAAACCGGCAGCGGAGCCAGAAAACCGGCCTCCCCGCCGACGGGCACTACGACCAGGGCATCCGGCTTGCGCAGGTCCGAGGCGACCTTCGCGCACAGCTTGTTCGACGCCACGCCGACACTGACGACCAGTCCGATCTCGTCGAGGATCCGTTCCTTGATGGTCCGACCGATGGTTTCACCGTCGCCAAAGACTGCCGTACTGGCGGTGACGTCGAGGAACGCCTCGTCCAGGCTGATGGGCTCGACGAGAGGGGTGAACTCGGCGAACAGGCTCATGACCTGCTCGCTCAGCTCGCGATAGCGCTCGAAGCGGCCGGGCAGGAAGACCCCCTCGGGACACAGGCGAAGCGCCGTCCGCAGCGGCATGGCGGAGTGGACGCCGAAGCGGCGCGCCTCGTAGGACGCCGCACTGACCACGCCGCGCTCGTCCGCGCGTCCACCGACGATCACTGGACGCCCACGAAGAGATGGGTCGTCCAGGACTTCGACGCTGGCGTAGAACGCATCGAGGTCGGCGTGGAGGATGGACCGAACGGGCGGGCTCATACGGCCCGAAATGTGACTCCGACCCGCGTCAGAGACGGCGAATGACGCCGACGACCTTGCCCTGGATCTGGACTTCGCTGGCGTAGATCGGCTCCATGTCGGAATTCGCCGGCTGCAGCCGGATCCGGTCCTTCTCACGGAAGAATCGCTTGAGGGTCACACCGTTGTCCTCGAGCAGGGCCACCACGATGTCCCCATCGCGAGCCGTGGTCTGGGGTTGGACGACAACGAAATCGCCGTCATCGATGAGTGCCTCGATCATGCTTCGGCCGCGGACGCGAAGGACGTATGCGTCCTCCTGGGCCTGGAGCGAGCGGGGGACATCAAGCGTTTCGCTGGTGTCCGCATAGGCTTCCATCGGCTGGCCGGCGGCAATCTCGCCAATGACCGGCAGCCGAACGACCTCCCGTTCAGGGCGCATCCGGAATGGCGTGACTCGGCCAGCACCGTGAACTGGCCGGGGAACCGGGCGGGTCAGGCGCAAGGCGCGCGACGAGTGGCTGCCGCGTTCCAGCAGCCCGTCTCGCTCAAGGGCGATCAGGTGGTGGTGCACAGCCGACGTGGACGCCAGGCCGACGGCCTCGGCGATCTCGCGAACCGATGGCGGGTAGCCGCGCTCCTCCACGGTGCGGGCGATGAACTCGACGATCTTCTGCCGGCGCTCGCCGTCGTGCTTGGTCACGGAGCCGACCATAACAGAACACCTGTTCGACTGTCAACGCCCTGCTATCATCGGCGCCCACCCCTAGAACCGGAGGCCGACCTCCCGGTGTTTCCTGCCGACCGCTGGCGGTATCTGCGGGCCAGCCGCGTCATCTTCCACCTGCCGGGCTATGTGCGCATGGCCTGGGGCATCTTCCGCGATGGCCGTACCCCGGTATGGCTGAAGGCTCTGCTTGGCGCGGCCCTGGCATACGTGGTGATGCCCATCGACCTTATTCCCGATGTCGTCCCATTGATCGGCCAGGCCGACGATCTGACGGTGCTCATATTGGTCCTTGACCTGTTCGTTTCGAACGCTCCGGCGGCCGTGAAGGCCGAGCATCTCAGGCGAGCCAAGGACGGCACGGCCATCCTGGACCGCGACCTC
>JAHFBB010000139.1 GCA_023250255.1 Chloroflexota bacterium
GAACTCCTCAGCCACGCGGCAGACGTTGTCGTCTGCGACGGATTCGTCGGCAACGTGATGGTCAAGATGTTCGAGGGGCTGACCTCGTACATCTTCCGCTCCATTCGAACCGACGTCCTGCAGGGGCCGGTGGCACCCCTCGCGGTTCTGGCGCTGCGCAGCGGGTTTGACCGATTGCGCCATCGGTTCGATCACGAGCAATTCGGCGGCTCACCGCTCCTGGGAGTCCGCGGCGTTTCGGTCGTCACCCATGGACGCGCCAAGGCCAGGATGATCGAGAACGCCATCCGCGTGGCCTCCGAAGCCGCCAGCGCGGGGGTGCCCACGATCATTGCCGACTGGAGTCGGCGGCACCCGGTGCTCGCCGCGGCCACCGACCCGGGCTCCAGCGAGGCAGCGGGCGCGCTGCCGACCGGGATTCCCACTGGCCCCGGCACGACCAACTGAGGCCGAAATGGCCAAGTCGGCTGTCGGCAATGAGAGGGGATCGCTGCGCGCTCGACGCCTTGCCTTCCAGGCGCTATTCGAAGGCGAATTCAGCCGACGACCGGCGACCGACGCGCTGGTCCGCCTGCTGTCCGACGACGAGGCTCCCGCCGAGGTCCAAGAGCACGCCTCGGCCATCGTCGATGGCGTTGCCCAGCGTCGGGACAGCCTGGACGGGGAGATCGGTCGTCGAGCGCCGGCGATCCCGGTTGCCGAGCTCGGACGGGTGGAGCGCTCGATCCTTCGGGGCGCGCTGTTTGAATTGCTATACTCGCCCGCGGCGCCCGGACCCACCGTCCGGGATGCCGTGTTCCTCGCCCGAACGTACGCCGGGGACGCGGCCAGTCGCCTCGTAGGCGGGGTCCTCCGCAACGTCACGAAGGCATCGGGTGAAGGAGACGAAGGGTGACCGACGGCAGCACTTTTGACCGACTGAAGAAGATCATCGTTGAGCAGCTCGGTGTCGACGACGATGAAGTCAACCTGGAGGCCTCGTTCGTCGAGGATCTCAACGCGGACTCGCTGGACCTGGTCGAGTTGATCATGAGCCTCGAGGAGGAGTTCGGTATGGAGATCTCCGACGAGGACGCCGAGAAGATCCAGAAGGTGTCGGACGCGGTCGAATTCATCGAGGAGCATCAGAAGTAGGCGACGTTCCGTCCGCCTCAACGCGCTCCGAGGTACTCGCCGCCCGCCTTGGGCTGGAAGCCCGGCCGAGGCCGCAGTTGGCCCAGGCGCTCGTCCACAGCTCATACGCCAACGAGAATCCGAGCCTGGTCGTTGGCCACAATGAGCGCCTAGAATTCCTCGGGGACGCCGTTCTGGGCGTGATCGTCAGCGAGTTCTTGTTCGCCTTCCTGCCCGACGAGGATGAAGGGGCGCTGACCGCACGGCGGGCGGCGTTGGTCAATCGCGACGCGCTCGCAGCCGTGGCGCGCGAGATCGGTCTCAATGCACTCATCCTCCTTGGCCGCGGGGAGGCAGATGGGGGAGGGGCAGATCGACCGAGCGTCCTGGCAGGCGCCTTCGAGGCGGTCGTTGCCGGGCTGTACCTGGAGGACGGGATGACCGAAACGACTCGCGTCCTGACTCCAATCCTTCGTCAGCGAGCTTCTGCCATCGCCGAGATTTCCGAGCCGCCGAAATCCGCCAAGAGCCGCCTGCAGGAATGGAGCCAGCGGGAGCGGCATGGGAAGCCTGCCTACCAGGTCAGGCAGGCCATCGGTCCAGCCCATGACCAGCGCTTCACCGTCGAAGTGGTGGTGGATGGCCGCGTGCTGGCATCCGGCACGGGTTCGAGCCGTCAGCGTGCCGAAGAGCAGGCCGCCATCACCGCCCTGGGATTGGTGGCCAGCCAATGAGCAGGCTCCGCGAACTGCGGCTGCACGGTTTCAAGAGCTTTGCCGACCCAACCCGGTTCGTCTTTCAGCCCGGGGTCACCGCCGTCATCGGCCCCAACGGCAGCGGCAAGAGCAACATGGCCGACGCCATTCGCTGGGTCCTGGGCGAGCAGTCGAATCGTTCCCTGCGCACCCGTCGAGCCGATGACGTCATCTTCGCAGGATCGGATGCCCGCAAGCCGGTTGGCCTGGCCGAGGCGGTCCTCGTACTGGACAACGCCGACCACTGGCTGCCCATCGACTTCGACGAAGTCAGCATCGCTCGGCGCACGTATCGCAGCGGCGACGGGGAGTACCTGATCAATGGGGCCCGCAGTCGGCTGCGCGACGTTACCGATTTGCTCGCGGGTGGAGCGCTGGGCGCCAACGAACTGGTGGTCGTCGGACAGGGGACCGTGGATGCGGCCCTCTCACTCCGGCCGGAGGAACGCCGCCAGCTGTTCGAGGAGGCAGCCGGTGTCAAGGGGCTCCAGGTGCGGCGCAACGAGTCGCTCGCGCGTCTGACGAAAGCGCGCGACAACGTGAGCAGGGTGGCCGATCTGGTCGGTGAACTGCGTCCCCAGGTCCGGCGGCTGGGCCTCCAGGCCGCCCACCAGCAGGAGCACCAGGCGCTGGTCGATCGGGCTCGAGCATTGCTCGGGGAGAGCTTCCGGCGGCGAGAACAGGAGATCGGAGGGGCGTTGGCCGAGGCCCGACGGGTCGGTGCCCGGGCTGAGGCCGATGGCGCGCTGGCGCGCTCCCGGCGCGATGTCCAGCGTAGATCGATCGGGGAGGCCGAACAACGGTATTGGACGGCAGATGCGGAGGCCCGAGCGGCGGGGCTGTCGTGGGAGACCGCTCGTGAAGCCGCCATTCGGGCGGAGGCGAGGGCTGAGTCCGCCGCCCAGCGTCGAGATCAGCTCGAGGCCGAAGTCTCCCGACTGGAGGCTGAGCGAGCGACGTTGAGCGAGTCGGCGGACGGAATGCCCGGAATCGATCCCGACGAACTGGCCACGGCCGAGCAGGCCGCAGCCGACACGGAGGCGGCCATGCACCAGGCGGCCGCAAACTTCGACACGACCGATGAGCGGCTCCGGAAGGCGGAACAGGAATCGGCAGCCATTCATCGGTCGCATGACGAGCGGATGGCGGCCAGTGCCCGAGATCGGGAGGTCGAACGGGAAGTCGCGGCACGTCGTGCCCGATTGGAGGCCGATGTCAGCGCCGCCGAAGGTATGCGCGACGACCTCGAACGGGAGCTGGCAGCGGTCCGTCCCGCTGCCGCTGCCGCAGTCACCAGCCTCGATCTGTCGGAGCGCGATCTGGCCCGCGCGTTCGCGACCAGCCGCGAGGCGCAGGCCGCCCTGGATGCGGCGAACCAGGCTCTGGAGCTACTCGCCCCGGAACTCGAACGATCCACGGCCGAACTGGAGGCCGTGCGGGCGGCCGACTCGGGTCTCTCGCTGGCGGCTGCCCTCGAAGCGGAGGGCTGGCCTGGCCTGGATGACGCGCTGGCGGACGTATCCGGGGATGTTCGAGCAATCATCGAGGCAGTGGTGGGCAGCCTGCCCGAGTCGTTCCGCTGGGGGGAGGCCCAACGCCTCCCCGAATCCGCAGGCCAAGGTGTTGCGCGGCTGCTCGTCGAGGACGGCGGGGTATTGGCCGGCCGCGAGGCGGCTCTCGAGGCCGTGGGGGGTGTCCAGACGTTGGATGAACTGGCGGCCCTGCCGAATTCACCGGCCATCGTCCGTCATACGGTGATTGCCGCAGACCGCACGGCGCTCCTGCGAGGCTGCCGGAATCTGCCGCCCGGCTGGACGGCAGCCACGCGCGAAGGCGACGTTGCCGACAGCCGCGGCCTCATCGTGCTGCGCGGGTCGGATCGCCGGAAGAGCCGGCGCGAACCACCTTCCCGGAAAGCGCTCATTCGACGGATCGCCGAGCTTGAAGGGGAAGCGCTGCAACGCCGTTCAGCGGCGATTGAAGGTGAGAAGGCCGCTCACCACGCCGCGACGCAGGCCGATGCCGCGGTGGCCGCCTGTGATGCGGCCATCCTGGTCGAACGGCGCGCCCGTCACGAGTTGGCCGACACCGAGGAGCAGTGGAGTCGGGTGACCGCCAG
>JAHFBB010000140.1:0-1241 GCA_023250255.1 Chloroflexota bacterium
GGGTTACCACCCTGGGGACATGTCGTGGCTGGGCATGGGCCTGTGCATGCTCATCTGGACGATCATTCTGCTGGTCGCCATCTGGTTCATCGTGCGCAGCGCCCTCGGTGCCAAAGGCCACTCTGGCTCATCGGGCCCGCCGCCGGGCAATCCGGCCGAAGACCTGTTGCGCACCCGCTACGCCGCTGGAGAGATCGATGCGGAGGAATACCAGCGCCGGCTGACCGTCCTCCGCGGATAGCGGCCCACGGCTCCGCGCGTGACTACCCGGATGGGTCAATCGACGAACATGCGGCCTGCGACGCGCTCCCGCGGTGCGGCTCAGAGCAGGGACAATGGCCGCATGGACCGACCGGCCGCGCTGCTCGCCGCTGCCCGGCTCGCGGCGGAGTTCCGCGCGATCGGAACGCCCGAGCGGGCCGCCTCTGAAAAGGTCTACCTCAAGAGCGCGCTGACCTTCCTCGGCTGCACGGTCTGGCAGATCCGATCGGTTGTGCGCGCGTGGCTGGAGGCGAACCCGTTGGCGTCCGCTGCCGACGTCGTGGTGATGGCCGAGGCGTTGTGGTCCGAACCCATCCACGAACGCCGGATGGCTGCGGTCGTCGTCCTCGAGCGCGAGGTTCGGCGGCTGAGCGTGACGGACCTGCCGTTGCTGGAGTCCCTTCTGCGAGACTCATGGACCTGGGCGCTGGTTGACGCCTTGTCCACCAACGTCGTGGGCGAGATTCGCCGCCGGGATCCGGAGGGGGCGCGGCCGATCCTTGACCGATGGTCGGCGGACGAGGACTTCTGGATTCGCCGCGCCTCGCTGCTCGGGGAGTTGCCGGCGCTCGTTCGTGACCTGGCTCCGCTCGAGCCGTTCCTCCGGCGCGCCGATGGCATGCTCGAGGAGAAAGAGTTCTTCATCCGCAAGGCCACCGGCTGGGTCCTGCGGGAGGTCGGCAAGCGGCGGCCGGCCGAGGTGGTTCGCTGGCTCGAACCGCGGACGGCGCGCGTGTCGGGTGTGACGATCCGGGAGGCCGTCCGCTGGCTGCCCGCGGAGGACCGCGATCGACTGATGACGGCCTACCGCGAACGAAGGCCTGCCTCGGGCCCGTCCTGAGTCAGTGGCTGCCTGTAACGGACAACTTTGGTCGCAAACGTGACCGAATGAACCTACTGGGTGCCTCAAACAGGAAAGTTGCGACCGAAATCGGTCCGAAGTTGATCGTTGGAATCACCAGTTGACTCGCCCCTCGCCC
>JAHFBB010000140.1:1341-3972 GCA_023250255.1 Chloroflexota bacterium
CGGACAACTTTGGTCGCAAACGTGACCGAATGAACCTACTGGGTGCCTCAAACAGGAAAGTTGCGACCGAAATCGGTCCGAAGTTGATCGTTGGAATCACCAGTTGACTCGCCCCTCGCCCCCCGCCCCCGGGAGCGCGTGGAGCGCATGGAGCGCCAGACCCTAGCTGACGGGGGAGTTCGCGTCCCAGCCCTCGAGGCGCTTGCGGACATCGGCCAGGAAGTTGCCGACCTGGGCCCCGTCAAGCACCCGGTGATCGAACGAGCAGGTCATGTTCATGATGTGTCGCACGGCGATGACGTCGGCGCCCTCGACCTCGATAACGACCGGTCGCTTGACAATGGCCTCCATCGACAGGATGGCCACCTCGGGCGCATTGATGATGGGCATGGACGAGACCGATCCGAACCAGCCGGTGTTGTTGACCGTGAAGGTCCCTCCGCCGATTTCGTCGAGCTTGAGCCGGTTCGCCCGGGCGCGCGCAGCGAGGTCCTGGAGTTTGTGGTTCACACCGCTGAGCGACAGTTGGTCCGCGTCGTGGATGACCGGCACGATCAGCCCGTTGTCCACGGCCACCGCAATACCGATGTTCATCCGTTGTTTGAGGATGACCCTGTCGCCGGCGAATTGACTGTTGACCGTCGGGTGCTGGCGGAGGTTTTCGGTCACCGCCTTGATGACGGCCGCGACGTAACTGATACCGATGCCCTCGCGGGCCTTGTAGGCGGCGTTGTTGGCTTCGCGCCAGCGGACGAGGTTGGTCATGTCGACCTCGATCACCGTGTAGGCGTGCGGGACGGTCTGCTTGACCTGGGTCATCTTGGCTGCGATGGCCTTGCGCATCTGGCTGAGCGGCCATTCGACGTCCCCGCCAACCGGGGCCGGGATGGGCTCGCTTCGGGTGGGCGGCGGCTGCGCAGCCGCCGAAGCGGCCACGGGTTCACCGGCGACGGCAGCGGGAGCCGGCGCGGGAGTGGCGGTCGGCGCGGCGGTGCCTGCGGCCAGGAAGCCAAGGACGTCGTCGCGGGTGACCCGACCGCCCCCGCCGGTGCCCGTGATCCGGGCCGGATCCAGGTTGTTCTCGCGGATGAGGCGGCGCACCGCCGGTGTCATGCGCATTGATGCGTCGGTCGCAGGCTCCATGACGGCAGGGGCTGCCTTGGCCATGGGTGGGGCCACCGCTGCAGGCGGCGTGACCGGTTCCGGCGCCGCGGGAATTGGTTCAGCAGCCTGAGGGGGCTCAGAAGCAGCCGGCGCGACCGCGGCCGCGGCACCGTTGCCGTCGGCGATCTCGGCCAGCGGCGTGCCGACCTTCACCGTCTGGCCATCGCCGACCAGGATCTTGGTGACGGTCCCGGCGACTTCGGCAGGGACCTCGGCGTTGACCTTGTCGGTCACCACTTCGAACAGGGGGTCGTACTGGGCAACGGTGTCGCCCTCCTTGACCAGCCAGCGCTCGATGGTGCCCTCGGTCACGGACTCGCCCAACTGGGGCATCTTGATGATCGTCATCGATCTGGAAGGGTAGCCGATTCAGTACGCGGCGAGGTCGCGGGCAGCCTGGGCGATGGACTCCGGGCCGATCATGAACCACTCCTCGAGGTCGTGGTGGTACGGAACGGCCGGGACTTCGGGACCCGTGAGGCGCCGGACCGGGGCGTCGAGGAATTCGAATCCGTGCTCGGCAATGATCGCCGCGATCTCGCCGCCGAAGCCGCCGAAACCGTTTGCCTCGTGGACCACCAGCGCTCGGCCGGTCTTCTCGACCGATGCCAGGATGGTGTCCGTGTCGAGCGGGCGGAGGGTCCGCAGGTCCACCACCTCGGCTTCGATACCGTCCTCCGCCAGGACCTCGGCCGCCGCCAGGGCGCAGTGGCGCATGTAGCCGTAGCAGAAGATCGACAGGTGGCTGCCAGGGCGGGCCACTACCGCCGGACCGATGGGCACAACGTACTCGCCATCGGGCACCTCGGCCTTGAACAGGCGGTAGGTCTTCTTGTGCTCGAAGAACATCACCGGATCCGGATCGCGGATAGCCGCGGTCAACAGACCCTTGGCGTCGGCCGGCGTGCCGGGCGCGACCACCTTCAGCCCGACCGTGGACGTGAAATAGGCCTCGTTCGACTGGGAGTGGTACAGCGCGCCGTGAACGCCACCGCCGTACGGCATCCGGATGACCATGGGCACGCCGAATGCATTGTTGGACCGATAGCGCATTCGCGCGATCTCCGAAACGATCTGGTTGAAGGCGGGATAGACGAAGTCGGCGAATTGCATCTCGGCGATGGGCTTCAGCCCATAGAGGGCTGCGCCCATGGCTGCCCCGGCGATCATCGCCTCGGTCAGCGGGGTGTCGAGCACCCGCTTTTCCCCGTACTTGGCGAACAGCCCCTCGGTGACCCCGAAGACGCCGCCCTTCTTGCCGACGTCCTCGCCGAGAACCATCACGTCCGGATCGCGTGCCATTTCCTCGTCCATGGCCGTGCGAATGGCCTCCAGAATATTCAGCTCGGCCATCAGCCCGCCTCCTCGGCGTAGACCCAGCGGAGCGCATTGGCCGGATCGGGTTCGGGTCGCGCTTCCGCCCGCGCGGCGGCCTCGATGACCTCGGCCTTCACCTCGGCGCGCAGA
>JAHFBB010000141.1 GCA_023250255.1 Chloroflexota bacterium
GGCCATGGCCGCGGCAAAATCCGGCACCCGGAACAGGTTGACCACCGGTGCGAAGACCTCCTCGCCACAGACCCGCGCATCCTTCGGGACGTCCACCAGCACCGTCGGCTCGTAGAACCTGCCGTTGGCGTGCCCGCCGGTCAGCGCCCGGGCGCCGTCGGCCAGCGCTTCGCGGACCCATTCATCGGTCCGGGCGACTGCGCCGTCGTCGACCATCGGCCCGAGATCGGTGGCCGGATCAAGCGGGTCCCCGAGCTTCACCGTGCGCACCGCCGCGACGAAGCGACGTTCGAATTCGTCATAGATCGCATCGGTGACGTAAATCCGCTGCACGCTGATGCACACCTGTCCGGCATAGGCGAACGCGCCATAGGCCAGACGGCTCACCGCCCAATCGAGGTCCGCGGTCTCGTCAACAATGGCCCCGGCGTTGCCGCCGAGTTCGAGAACGACCTTTTTCTTGCCGGCGTCGGCCTTCATCTTCCAGCCGATGGACGGACTGCCGGTGAAGCTGAGCAACTTGAACCGCTCGTCGGAGACCATCCGGTCACCGGTTGGTCGATCCATGGGCAGGATGCTGACCGCTCCCTTCGGCAGGCTCGTCTCGGCCAGGTAGCCGGCGATCCGCAGCATGATCAACGGATCCTTGCTCGGGGGCTTGAGAACAATGCTGCAGCCCGCGGCCAATGCCGGCGCAACCTTGTGGGCCGCCAGGTTGAGCGGGAAGTTGAACGGACTGATGGCCGCAATCGGACCGATGGGATACCGGCGCACGATTCCGCTCCGTCCACGATTGGCGGCGTTCCAATCGAGCGGCATCCATTCGCCGCTGATCCGCAGAGCCTCCTCGGCCGCAGTGCGAAAGGTCAGGGCGCCGCGGACGACCTCGCCGCGGGCATCCCGGATGGGCTTGCCCGATTCGCGCGAGAGCAGGTCCGCCAATTCGTCCGTGTCGCGGGTAATGCAGTCAGCCACGTGGGCCAGCGCGTCGCGTCGCTCGTAGGAGGCCAGGCGGCGCGTCTGCTCGAAGGCCGCCACGGCGGCCGCGGTCGCAATCTCCAGTTCCGCGGGGCCAGCCTGCCAGGTGGTCGCCACCAGCTCATCGGTCGCCGGGTTGCGCACCTCGAGCGGCGTGCCCCGTTCGACGAACTCACCGGCGAGATAGACCGGAACGGTGGGGGTACCAACCTGCGTTGCCACGGCCGATATTCTAGGCCGCGCCGGGATGAAACCGAGCCGGACTGCCTTCCGGAGAGCAACGGGATCCCCGCGTATCATCGGTCTGGAATGAATCCCCTCTTTCTATTCCTCGAAATCAGCGCGACCCTGATCTTCATTGCGGTGGCGGCGGTGGCCCTCCGACACGGCCGGCTGCCGTTCCTCGAGCTGATGAGCGCGGCCGCCTACGGGCTGCTGCTCGAAGAAGGTGACCAGCTCCTGTTCCAGACGTACCACTACTCGTCGGACTGGCTGCTGGTTATCGACCGCGCACCGGTGCTCATCGGTCTCATCTGGGCGCTGCTCATCGCCGGCGCCATGCGGATCACCGACGCCCTGGGCGTAAACCGGCGGCTGGCCCCGTTCGTGGACGCGGTCCTGGTCATTGCCATTGACCTTGCCATTGACGCCATCGCCATCCGGATGGGGATGTGGACCTGGCGGGGCATCGATCCAACAGTCGGCTGGTTCGGCGTGCCCGCCGGCAACTTCTACTCCTGGCTGTTCGTGACCTTCGGTTTCAGCCTGTTGACCCGCGGACTCCGGGACTGGGCTGCCGGCCGTCCCCAGCTCGAATGGCTGCAATTGCTCATCCCGGGTCCAGCGTTCGCCATCCTGGTGGCGAGCATCGTGCCCTTCGCCTGGCTGATGGTGCTGACCGGCGCCGAGGCCGGAGAGGGCCTGTGGATGTTCGCGATTGCCCTGGCGATGTTCGTGGCGTGCGCGGCTCGGGCGACCTTCGGACCCGGGCGCAGTGTCCCCGACGGCCTGATGACCGCAATCGTCGCCCTGCCGCTGGCGTTCTTCACGCGCCTGTCGATCTACGGCCTCTTCCTGCTCGCGCTGCTGGCACTGGGTATCGGCGTCCACTATCCGCTCCTGTTGGTCGTCTCGGTCGTCCTGTTCCTCGCCGAGTTCCCGCTCGCCAGGCTGGTGCGCAGCCGCCTGGCCGAGGAGGCAACCACTGCCACCACGGCGTCTCCGGAGCCGGAGTCCCTGAACCGCGAGCCATCGCCGACCGGCGCATGACCGATTTCACAACGGCCACCGCATCCTGCGTCGAACGCCTGCAGGACCTCATCCGGATCCCAAGCACCAATCCGCCCGAAGACCTGGGCGGTGCGGCCGGGAACGATCCGACCGGCGGGGAGACGGCGGCCGCGCGCTATTGCGCAGATGTGCTGACCGGAGCCGGCATCGGCGCCGAGGTGCTCGAGGCAGCCCCCGGTCGTGGCTGCTGCTTCGCCCGGCTGCGAGCGACGGTCGCGAATCCCCTGCCGCCGCTCATCCTGCTCAGCCACCTGGACGTCGTCCCGGTCGAGGCCGCGTCCTGGTCGCGCGATCCGTTCGGCGGCGAACTGGTGGACGGGATCGTCTGGGGTCGCGGGGCGGTGGACATGAAGGACATGGTGGCCATGGAGCTGACCGTCATGGAACTGCTCAATGCGTCGGGCATGGAGCGCCAGCGTGACCTGATCTTCGCGGGGGTCGCCGACGAAGAGGCCGGCGGCACATTCGGCGCCAGCCATTGGGTAACCGCCCGGCCGGACCTGTTCGGATCAGCGGCGGGGGTTGCCGCTGCTGCGCTGAACGAGGTGGGCGGCTACTCGATGGTGGTGGGCGACGAGCGGTACTACACCATCCAGGTGGCCGAGAAGGGCATCATCTGGACCCGGCTGCTCGCCGAGGGTGTCGCCGGTCACGGGTCCATGCCGCACGACGCCAATCCGACCATCCGGCTGGCCGAAGCCGTTGCTCGGATCGCTGCCCTCGAACCCTCCGGAACACCTCCGCCGGTGGTGAAGGACTTCTTCGCCGGCCTGGGCCTGGCCGATGCGTTCGCGGCTCGGGCCGACAGTGTCGCCGCCGCCCGGACGCTGATCGACGCCCGCGTTTCCGACCCGGCACTCCGGCGCTCGCTTGCAGCCATGCTGGTCGACACGATCACTCCCACGGTCATTCGTTCAGGCAGCAAGATGAATGTCATCCCCGGCACGGGCATGGGCGAGGTGGATGTCCGAACCCTGCCCGGCACTGATCAGGAGGCCCTTCTGGAGCGGATCCGCACCGCGGCCGGGCCGGATGTCCGGGTGGAGGCCCTGCATCGCCTTCCGCCGGTCGAAGCGGACGCCGCCGCCGAAATCGTGGGGCTGATGACCGATGCGCTGGTCCAGGCAGATCCTCAGGCGACCCCGCTGCCGATGATGATCACCCCCGGCACGGACGCCAAGGCACTGGCCACCATCGGCATTCCAACCTACGGATTCGCTCCGCTTCGGTTGGACGCCGACATGCCGTTCCTGTCGCTGTTCCACGGCCACGACGAACGTGTTCCGGTGAGCGCGTTGGCCTTCGGCCTGCCCGTTCTGTACGAGGTGGTCAGCCGATTTGTGGGGGTTGATGGCGCAGACCGGTAAACTGGCGGGAATGTCCACACTTGAACGTCCCGAGGGCGGCAGCGCTCCCCAATCGGTCGCGTACGTCTTTCCGGGCCAGGGATCGCAGTACGTCGGCATGGGCGCGGCCCTGGTCGGCCGTTCGTCGCAGGCGGCAGCCGTGCTCGAGCGAGCGGACGCGGCGCTCGATTTCCCGATCTCCCGGCTGATCCTGGATGGGCCCGCGGACGAACTCGACCTGACGGTCAACGCCCAGCCGGCAATCCTGGCCACCAGCGTGGCCTTCCTCGAAGCCATGCGCGAGGACGCCCGCCAGGCGGGGGTTGACCTGAATCCGCACATCATGGCCGGCCACTC
>JAHFBB010000142.1 GCA_023250255.1 Chloroflexota bacterium
TGTACCGCGCCATGCCCGTGGCCGACCGTCGCCATGGCCTTGACGTGGCGGCGCGCCTCGAGACCGTCGGTCTGCACGATCCCGACCTGCTGGCGGCAGCCCTGCTGCACGATTCGGCCAAGGGACATCGTCTTCGCCTGTGGCACCGGGTGGTGGCCGTCCTGCTGGGGTCGATGCCCGGCCACGGACTGAGGCGCCTGGCCGTGGACGATCCCCGTTCGTGGCGCTATCCGTTCCATCTCCAGTTCCACCACACCGACCTCTCGGCCCAGGCGGCGCTGGGCGCGGGGTGTTCGGATCGGACGGCGGCCTTCATTCGGGGAACTGCGCCGGAGGTCGATCGCGTCCTGCAGGCCGCCCTCGCCGCCGCCGATGCGGCATCCTGAGGGCGTGATCCGCCAGGCGTTCCCCATCGAGGCTGACCGGCTGGTTCCACTGACCGTGGGGGAGCCACCCGAATTTCAGCTGGAGTTGCCGGTATTCGAGGGTCCGTTACATCTCCTGCTGACCCTGATCGAATCGCGCGAGCTGGATGTCCTGACCGTCCCACTGGCCGAGGTTGCGGATGCCTACGTGGCCCATCTGGCGACCCATCCGGTGCGCACCGATCAGCTGGCCCAGTTCGTGACCGTGGCCACCCAGCTCATTCTCATCAAGTCGCGCAGCCTGCTGCCGTCCGAACCGGTGCTGGCGCTTGGCCCGGGAGCGGACGAAGGTGAAGACGAACTCCGGGCGCGATTACTCACGTACCGCGTATACCGCGATGCGGCGCTGGCTCTGGGCGAGCGGGACCTGGTGGCTCCAGCCTGGCGGCGTGAGCCCCGTGAGACCGACCTGCCGGTGATTGCCGCGCCGGTCCTGCCGGTAGCTTCCCTGGCCGAGGCATTCGACGGTCTCGCGGTCGTGTCGCTTCCCGAACCGGAGCCACCGGTGGTCGTGGCGCGCGAGGTGACCATTGGTCAGCAGATCGCCGCGCTCCGGACGGCCCTTGGCCGCCAGGGCCAGATCGTGCTCCAGACCATCCTCGCCACCGGTCGCTCGCGGACCGAGATCGTGGTGACCTTGCTGGCTGCGCTCGAGCTCGTCCGCCGCCGGGAGGTGACTGCCAGCCAGGAGGTCATGTTCGGACCGATCATCCTCGAGCCGGCCGGGGCGGGTCGCTGATGGCGGCCGACGCTGAATCGGTCGCGTTCTGCGAGGCGCTGCTGTTCATCGCCGAGCGACCGCTGACCGTGGCCGAGATCGCCGACCTGGCCGGCGCCAGCCGAGCCCAAACGGCGGACCTGCTCGCCGAATTGGACCGTACCCTGGCCAATGGTCGTGGCCTCCGGCTGCAGGTCAACGACGGCCACTATCAGCTGGTGACTGCACCCGAGGTCGGATCCCGACTGGCGGCCTACGCAGCACGCGAGGAAAGCCGATTGACGCAGGCTGGGCTCGAGGCCCTGGCGGTGGTGGCCTATCGTCAGCCGGTCACCCGGGCCGAGGTCGAAAAGGTCCGCGGCGTGGATTCGGACTACGTCCTCCGCTCGCTCATGCACCGACGGTTGGTCAACGAGGTCGGGCGGCGGGACAGCCCCGGCCGACCCATCCTGTACGGCACGACGTTCTCGTTCCTCGAGCGTTTCGGGATCACCAGTCTCGACGAGTTGCCGCCCATCTCGGCTGAGGCGGTCGGCCTCGCGGTCACCGTCGATGACGATGCCGGCTGACCGACTGAACGCGGTCATCGCCCGGGCAGGGCTCGCTTCGCGACGCACGGCCGACGCCTGGATCGCAGCCGGTCGGGTCACCGTCAACGGACAGCCGGCCGTCACCGGACAACGGGTGGATCCAACCCGTGACCTGATCGTGGTCGATGGCCGCCCGCTGCCCGTGGCGTCGACATCGGTCCACCTGATGGTCAACAAGCCCCGCGGCGTGCTGTCCTCGGCGCGCGCCGAGCGAGGGCGGCAATCGGTGGTCGATCTGGTGGAGATGCCCGTTGGCATGCGCCTGTACCCGGTGGGACGCCTGGACGTGGACTCCGAGGGCCTGATCCTGCTGACCAACGACGGCGACTGGGCGGAGAAGGTCGCCCACCCGCGCTATGGACTCGAACGCGCGTACGTCGCATTGGTTGACCCGCCGCCGGATGCGGCAGCCATCCATCGGCTATTGGCGGGTGTTGACCTCGATGACGGCCCGGCGCGCCTGCTGGCGGCACAGCCATCTCGACGACCAGCCGGAATCGACCTGGATGCCGGCGACCGGGGAGAATGGCTGCGCGTCGTCCTTGCCGAGGGGCGTAAGCGTGAGGTCCGCCGGTTATTCGCTGCGGCCGGCAGCCAGGTCCGACGCCTCGTGCGGGTGGGGTTCGGTCCCGTGGGCCTTGGCACGCTGCCATCCGGCGAGTGGCGTCACCTGACGCATGCCGAGGTCGCTGCCCTCGCGGGGAAGGGGACCGGCCGGAGGCCGCAAACCGGTGAACTGACGGTCGCCATCGATGGGACATCCGGCTCGGGGAAAACCACCGTCGGCCGCGCAGTGGCGGCGCGACTTGGCGCCCGGCTGGTGGACACCGGCCTGCTCTATCGCGCGCTCACCGACCGCGCCATTGCCTTCCGGACCGACATCGATGACGGGCCGGCCCTGGCCCAGTTGGCCGCCTCGCTGCGGATCACCATCACCGCCGGTGAGAAGGTCATCGTCGACGGTCGGCCGGTCACTGCCCGGTTGCGGCGCCCGGAGGTGGATCGGGCTGTATCGGCGGTCTCCCGTCACCCCGAGGTTCGCTCGGCCATGCTGGCTGTCCAGCGCCATGCAGCCCGCGGTGGCCCGACGGTCATGGTCGGGCGCGACATCGGCACCGTCGTCTTGCCTGACGCCGATTTGAAGGTCTTCCTGACCGCAGCGGAGGCCGTTCGCGCGCGCCGGCGGGCCGTCCAGATGGATCGGCCGGACCGCGTAGACGAATACCGCCGTGAACTCGCCGCGCGCGATGCCGTGGACACCGGCAGGGCGGTCGCCCCGCTGCGCCAGGCCCCCGGGGCGCTGGTCCTCGATACCGGGCGGCTCGATGTCGACGGCTGTGTGGCGGCCGTCCTGGCCGCGCTGGATGGCTCGTGAACACCTCGCTGTATCGGCCGCTCGGTCACATCGTTGGGGCGCTCATCTGGCTATTCGGCGGTGTGCAGGTCGAAGGGCTGGAGAACGTGCCGCGCAGCGGTGCGGCGATCATGGTCGGCAACCACCATTCGCTGACGGATCCGCCCATTGCCGCCTGGGCAACGTTCTTTCGCATCGGTCGAGTGGTACACGTCATGGGCAAGGCCGAGATCGCCAACTGGCCGGTCCTCGGATTCGTTGCCAAGCGGGCCGGAGGGGTATTCGTCCGCCGGGGAGAGGGCGACCGTGCGGCGCAGCGCCTGAGCCTCGAACTTCTGGCGGCCGGAGAGCCACTGCTCATCTTTCCCGAGGGAACCCGCAGCCACGAGCGCGTCCTGCGCGAAGGGAAAGCCGGCGCGGCCCTGCTGGCCATGCGCAGCGGGGCACCGCTCATCCCGGTCGGGATCATCGGCAGTCAGGAACTCCTCGTCTGGAACTTCCTGTTTCGTCGCCGCCCTCGAGTGACGCTGAAGGTCGGCGCTCCCGTGAGGGTGCCGCACCGTCCGGACGGACGCCTTGACCGTGATGAACTGGCGGCCGCCACCGAGGCCATGATGCGAGCAATTGCGGCGCTGCTGCCCGCCGATTCTCGGGGCCGCTACGGGTGAACCTCGCCATCCGTCCCTAGAATGGTCGGGTGAATACCGCCGTGGTCGATCGTCCCGAGGTCCGCATCGCCGAGCGAGCCGGCTTCTGCTACGGCGTGCGGCTGGCCATCGACAAGGCGCGCCAGGCCGCCGAGGCCGGGGAATCGGTCACTACCCTCGGCCAGCTCGTCCACAACCCGGGCATCAAGGCCGAACTCGCCGCCCGCGGCC
>JAHFBB010000143.1 GCA_023250255.1 Chloroflexota bacterium
TACCCAGATCCTGGCTGATCGGCTGGCCGCACTCGATGCCACCGCCGTGTCATTGGCCATGGACAACGACCTGCCCATCGTTGTCTTCGACATGACCGTCGCCGGCAATATCACCCGCGCTCTGGCTGGGGAGTCGATTGGCACCAGGATCAGCGAGGAGACCGCATCGTGACGCATTCCGCGCTCGGAGAGGTGGAACCCCGGATGCAGCGCGCCCTCGAGGCCATGGAGCGGGACTTCGGCGGCGTGCGCACCGGGCGGGCATCCACGGCCATCGTCGAACGGATTACCGTCGACTACTACGGCGTACCGACCCCCCTGAACCAGTTGGCCGGCATCTCGACTCCCGATGCGCATCTCATCGTCATTCAACCCTGGGATCGGTCAGCGTTGCCGGCTATCGAGAAGGCCATTACCCGGTCGGACGTCGGTCTGACGCCGAACGTCGATGGCACGGTGGTGCGCTTGAACGTGCCGCCACTCTCCGAGGAGCGCCGGCATGACCTGGTCCGGCAGGTTCGGCGCCGGATGGAAGAGGCAAAGGTGGAGATCCGCAACTTCCGACGCGACACAGCCGATCAACTCAAGAAGGCGCTCCATTCCCATGAATTGTCCGAGGACGAGGAGCGACGCGACCTCGACGCCCTCCAGCGCATCACCGATCGTTTCGTCGACCAGGTCGACGTCCGAGGCGAGCGCAAGGAGGCGGAGGTGATGGAGGTCTGACCAACCCGACCCCTGACCGGCCTCGCCACGTGGCCATCATCATGGATGGCAACCGACGCTGGGCCGCTGCCCGGGGTCTGCCGGGGGTGGCCGGACATGTCCAGGGCGTCGAGGCGATCAAGCCGATCGTGCGTGGTGCATCTGATCGCGGCATCGGAGTCTTGAGCCTGTACGTCTTCTCGACGGAGAACTGGCGGCGGGGAGAGGATGAGGTGGCTGCCCTGTTTTCGCTGGTCGACAGCGCGGTCCGCCAAAACACTGATGAGCTGGTCGCCCAGGGCGTTGCGGTCAGGGTGATCGGGCGCCTGCATGAGGCCCCGACCGACGTCCAACGATCCATTCGGGAGGCAGAGGATCGAACCAGCCATGGAACGCGCATGCAATTGAATATCGCGTTCAATTACTCTGGACGGACCGAGATCCTGGACGCCCTCCGCGAAATCATTGCGGCTGGTACGGCGGCTGAGGATCTCGACGAGGCGTCTTTCGGCGATCACCTGTATACCCGGGGTCAGCCGGAACCGGACCTGATCATCCGCACCGGCGGCGAACAGCGCACGAGCAACTTCCTGCTCTGGCAAGGCGCGTACGCCGAACTCGTCTTCAGCGATGTGCTCTGGCCGGATTTCGTGGAAGCGGATCTGGACGCCGCACTTGCCGAATTCGCCCGTCGGCAACGTCGGTTTGGCATCTGAGGTGCTCGCCCAGCGGATGGTGACCGTGGTCATCGGCGGACCCCTGGTCCTGGCGGTAGCAGTCATCGGCGAGCCGTGGCTCAGCCTGATGATCGCTGCGGCCGTGGTGATTGGCTTGCTCGAGCTCAGTGCCTTGCTGCTGTCGGCGAACCTCATACGTCGCCGATGGCCGGTCATCCTGGGCGGGACTGCCGTGGCGGCCTCGCTCCTAGCGGCGCTCGCCCCGGTGTCAGCCGTGAGCGACGGGCTGCCGCCGATCGTGCTGGTGGCGGTCGTCGCCGCGCTGGTGATGGGACTCGGCCTTGCGACGCTGGGTGCCGACGAACCCCGGCACGCGGTCATCGAGTGGGGGAGTTCGGTGTTCGGATCTCTGTACATCGGCATGTTGCTGCCGACGGTTGCCGTCCTCGGTCACCTGACGCTGGTCGATGGGAGCTCGCTGATGGCCATCGGTCCATGGACGATCTCGGCGGGCGCCGCCTGGCTGTTCTTCCTGTTCGCGGTGATCTGGAGTTTCGATAGCGCGGCCTATCTGGGCGGTCGGTCGTTCGGCCGGCGGAAACTGGCACCCCGGGTCAGCCCGGGCAAGACCGTGGAGGGGGCGGCGGCAGGCGCGGTAGCCGCGGCCATCGCCGGGGCGCTGGCCGGTGTCGCCTGGCTTGAGTTGGCACCCTGGCTGGGGTTCCTGCTGGGTGCTGCGGTCGGTCTGCTGGGACAGGCGGGCGATCTCATGGAATCGCTCATCAAGCGGGCAGCCGGCGTCAAGGATTCCGGAGCCCTGTTTCCGGGCCACGGCGGACTCCTCGATCGGGTGGATTCATTGTTGTTCGGCGCTCCGCTGATCGTGGCCAGTGCTCTGCTCGCCGGAGCGATGATCCTCCCCGGATGATGAACCTGGTCATCCTGGGCTCGACCGGCTCGATCGGCCGGCAAACGCTCGAGGTCGTGGCGGCGCATCCGGATCGCTATGGCGTCACCGGATTGGCTGCCGGTCACCTGGACGCGATCTTCACCTCCCAGGCAGCGGCCTGGCCGACCGCGCGGTTGTGGACCTCCGACGGGGGTACGTCAGCCGAGTCGGCGCGCTGGACGGCGGGTGGCTTGACCGAACTGGCAACCATGGTGGACGCCGACCTGATCGTGGTGGCCACCACCGGAATGGCCGCACTGCCAGCCGTCCTGGCCGCCCTGTCGGCGGGTAAGCGGGTGGCGCTGGCCAATAAGGAAACCCTGGTCGTCGGCGGCCACCTGGTGGCGCGTCTGCTGGTCGGCGACCCCGACCCACTCGACCGATTGCGCCCGATCGACTCGGAACACTCTGCCATCTGGCAATGCCTGCGCGGGGAGCGACTGACCGATGTCCGCCGGCTGATCCTGACCGCGAGCGGAGGACCGTTCCGGGGACGGCCATGGGCGACGCTGGGCGACGTTCGCCCGGCCGAAGCCCTGGCGCATCCGACCTGGCGGATGGGTCCCAAGATCACCGTCGATTCGGCAACCCTGGTCAACAAGGCGTTCGAGGCCATTGAGGCCTCGTGGCTGTACGGCCTGCCCTCCCCTAGAATCGAGGGCGTGATCCACCCCACCAGCGTCGTTCACTCCTTCGTCGAATTCGTGGACGGCACCTACAAGGCCGCCCTCGGGATGCCGGACATGCGGCTGCCGATCGGCTACGCGCTGTCGGCGCCGGGACGGGCGCAGGCCGCGGAGCCATCGGTCGGACCGGTTGACTGGGGACCGCTGGAATTCACGCCCCTGGAAGTGGGGATGTATCCCGCGTATGACCTCGCTCGTGCCGCCGGAGCCGCGGGAGGCAATCGCGGCACCATCCTCAACGCGGCCGATGAGGTCGCGGTGGCGGCGTTCCTGGCAGGTTCTGTGCGCTTCAGCGAGCTGCCCACCCTGATTGCCCGGGCGCTCGAGGCCTTCGAACATGACGCCGAGCCTGAACTGGGCGAGATTGCCGGCCTGGATGGCGAAGTTCGTGCGGCGGTCGCCTCCTGGGCGGGGATGACCTCCTGATGGACGCCCTTGCGCCAATCGTGGCATTCGTGGTCGTTCTGATCGTGCTGGTCCTGGTGCACGAACTTGGCCATTTCGTAGCCGCCAAGCGGTCCGGGGTGACCGTCCAGGAATTCGGTGTCGGATTCCCCCCGCGGATGGCCTCGGTCATCTGGCGCGGGACCCGCTACTCGCTGAACTGGATCCCGCTCGGCGGGTTCGTCCGGATGTTCGGCGAGGATGGCGAGGCCGAGGTCAGCAAGCTGCGTGAGCGAGGCCTGTCCGAACCCGCCATCGAGAAGGTCATGGAGGGTTCGTTCAGCCGCAAGCCCATTCCAACCCGGCTGATCATCCTGGTCGCCGGGGTAGCGATGAACATGGTCCTGGGGGCCATGCTCTTCGCCCTGGCCTTCAGCCAGCCGACGCCTGTCGCCCAAGCCCCGCTGGTCGTGGTTGCGGTGGAGGCGGATAGTCCGGCCGATGGGGCATTACAGGTGGACGATCGAATCGTGGCCGTTGACGGCGAACGATCCAGCGAGGCC
>JAHFBB010000144.1:0-2434 GCA_023250255.1 Chloroflexota bacterium
TCCGAGATCGTACCGAACTGCCGTGCGGAGTTGGCATGCGCAGCGCCTGAATCGGTCTGGCACTCAGGGGGTGAGAGTGCCAATTTGTATACTGCGCCGGCCATGGCGACCAAGCGCGACTATTACCAGGTCCTGGGCGTCGACCGCGACGCGTCCGAGGAGGAGATCAAGCGCGCGTTCCGCAAGGCCGCCCAGCTCCATCATCCCGACGTCGACAAGACCGATGGCGCCGAGGGCCGCTTCAAGGAACTGAACGAGGCCTACCGGGTGCTCTCGGATCGGCAGCGGAGGAGCGCCTACGACATGTTCGGCCATGCCGGCGTAGACGGGGCTTCGGCCGGGGCGGGCGAGGGATTTGGTGGCGGCTTCGGTCCGTTCGGCGACATCTTCGATGCATTCTTCGGCGGGGCTCCGGGTCAGACCCGGCGCCGCGGGCGACCGGAGGCCGGCGCGGATCTGCGCTACGACCTGGCCATCACCCTGGCCGAGGCGGTGACCGGGGTGGTCCGCGAAATCCACTTCCCGGCGCTGGGGGCCTGTTTCACCTGCGAGGGGACCGGGGCCGAGCCGGGATCGCAGCCGGAGCGCTGTCCAGAATGCAACGGAAGTGGTGAACGCCGCCGGGTGAGCCAAACGATCCTGGGCCAGATGGTCAACATCACCGCCTGTCCGCGGTGCCATGGCGAAGGCAAGGTCGTCGGCACCCCCTGCCACACCTGCAAGGGTGAGGGCCGTGTGCGCGCGGAACGCAAACTGCAGGTCACCATTCCGGCGGGTATCGAGAGCGGCCAGCGGATTGCGCTCGAGGGCCAGGGCGAAAGCGGACCCCGCGGCGGACCGGCGGGGGACCTGTACGTGGTTGTCGGCGTGACCGAGATGGATGGCCTTGTCCGTCGCGGCACGGAGCTGTACACCGAATTACCGCTGACCGTGGCCCAGGCGGCACTCGGGGCCAAGGTCGCGGTCCAGACCGTGGAGGGTCCGGAGGAAGTGACGATTCCGGCCGGTACCCAGTCGGGCCAGGAAATCCGGATCAAGGGTCGCGGCCTGCCCCGCCTGCGGAGTTCGAACCGCGGCGACCTCCACGTCATCGCCGCCGTCGTCGTTCCGTCGCGCCTGTCGAAGCGCGAGCGCGAGCTGTACCGCGAACTCGGGGAACTCGGTGGCTCGGCGACCCTCCCCAAGGGCAGTCCCAGCCTGGCGGATCGCCTGCGCGACTTCCTCGGCTGACGGCACCAACCGACCGATGCGCTGGCTGGCTCTCAGCGTCACCGCCGACCTGGAGGCTGTCGAGGCCGTCTCCGAGATCTTCGGGCGCCTCGGTCACGGCTGCGCCATCGAGCCACTGACGCTGATTGCCAACCAGACCGATGAACAGGCGCTGACCGGGGACCCCGCCGCGGGATACCGGGTGACGACCCACCTGCCCGACGAGGCGGGTGCGGACGTGGCGGTTCAGTCGACCCGCGAGGCGCTGTGGCATCTGCAGGCGTTCGGCCTGCGGCCGCTGGGCGAACTGGCGATCACCGCGGTCGACGACGCGGATTGGACGACCGCCTGGCGCGCCGGTTACAGCGCCCAGCAGATTGGCGAGTTGACGGTGGTCCCGTCCTGGCTCGATGCGCCGGCTGATGGCCTGGTGATTCGTCTTGACCCGGGGATGGCGTTTGGCACGGGCCTCCACCCAACGACTCGAGGGTGCCTGCTCGCCCTGCAGGATCTGCGCCCACTGCCCGCCGCCGTGCTTGATGTCGGCACCGGCTCGGGCATCCTGGCCATTGGTGCCGTGCTGCTCGGGGCGCAACGGGTCGTCGCCCTGGATACGGATCAGTCCGCGGTCGATGCGGCGCGCTTGAACGCCGAGGCGAATGGCGTGGCCGACCAGATCGAGGTGAAGCTCGGCAGCGTGCCAGGCGAGGCCAACGAACGATTCGCGCTTGTTCTCGCCAACCTGGTCGCCGCGGTCCTCATCGACCTCGCGCCGCGACTGGCGGCCCACACCGCGCCGGCGGGGACGCTGGTGGCCGCGGGGATCATCGACCAGCGGGCTGACGAAGTGGAGGCGGCGCTTGCCGCCGTCGGCCTGGCCACCCGACGCCGGTCGGTCGACGGAGAGTGGGTGACGCTGCTGACGGAGCGGACGTAATGACCGTGCATCGATTCTTCGTCGCCCCGGGGACCATCACCAGCGACCGGCTGCCGCTCCCGGCCGAGATTGACCACCAGGTTCGCCGGGTCCTTCGGCTGGCCGACGGCGCCGAGCTAGTCCTGCTCGAGGGAGACGGCAGCCAGGTCACCTGCCGGCTGGACGGCGGCCGCCTCACGGTGGTGAGCCGTGATCCCGCCCCGGGCGAGCCGCACCTGCGGCTGACCGTTGCCCAGGCACTGCTGAAGGGCGACCACCTTGAGACGGTGGTCCGCGCGGGCATCGAGG
>JAHFBB010000144.1:2444-3956 GCA_023250255.1 Chloroflexota bacterium
CGTCAGCCGGTTCGAGTTGATCGTGACCGAGCGGACGGTGGTTCGTGACCTGTCGCCCACCCGCCTGGCCCGGCTGCGCGGGGTTGCTCGCGAGGCGGCCGAGCAATCCGAGCGCGGGATCATCCCCGAGGTCATCGGTCCGCTGCGGCTGGACGAGGTCGCCTCCTCGACATCGGTCTTGCTGGCGGAGCGTTCCACCGCGCCGCGCCTGTCCACCCTGACCGAATTGGATCGGCTGATCATCGGTCCGGAAGGCGGCTTCACCCTCGAGGAGGTGTCTCGGGCGGTCGAGGGCGGAGCTCGGTTGGCCACCCTGGGCAGACGGATCCTGCGCAGCGAGACGGCGTCGGTGGCGGCGGCCGCGGTGGTCTTGTCCGGCGCCGGCGACTTGGCCTAGGCTGCGGTCATGCCCGATTTCGACCCGACCTGCCTGTTCTGCCGGATTGCGGTGGGTGAGATCCCGTCCGACACGGTCCTCGCGACCGACGAGGTGGTCGTATTCCGCGACGTCAACCCGCGGGCGCCAACGCACCTTCTGGCCATCCCCCGGCGGCACATCCCATCGGTGGCCGAAGTGACCGATGCCGACGCCGCACTCCTGTCTGCGCTGTTTGCGGCCCTGCGGACCGCAGCGGGCCAGGCCGGATTGCCGGGCTACCGGATCGTGAGCAATGTCGGGCCGGAGGCAGGCCAGTCCGTGTTCCATCTCCATTTCCACCTGCTCGGCGGCCGCCCCATGGAGTGGCCGCCCGGTTGAGTTCTCCGCCAATCCGCTACGCTTCCGCCCCCATCACCAACCCGGAGAATGTCCCCGCGTGATCTGCGCGAATTGCCAGACCGAAAATCCGGCGAGCGCCAAGTTCTGCACCGAATGCGCCTCGCCCATGGCTCGCCCCTGCCCGGCCTGCGGGACGGCAAATGCGCCCGGCGCGAAGTTCTGCAGCGAGTGCGCCACCCCGCTGAATGTGTCGGTGGCCCCGGTCGGCCCGGGGCGGGCGGCAGCACCGTCGGTCCCGGTCGCCGAGCGGCGGGTGGTGTCCATCCTGTTTGCCGACCTGGTCGGATTCACCCCCTTCGCCGAGGAGCGTGACGCCGAGGCGGTCCGCGAGTCACTGAGTGAGTACTTCGAACTCGCTCGCCAGGTCATCGGTCGGTACGGCGGCACGGTCGAGAAATTCATCGGCGATGCGGTGATGGCGGTCTGGGGCGTGCCCACCGCCCACGAGGATGATGCGGAACGAGCCGTCCGGGCAGCGCTCGACCTGGTTCTGGCGGTGCCGTCATTGGGCGAAGGGATCCAGGCCCGCGCAGGCGTCCTGACCGGGGAGGCCGCCGTCACCCTCGGTGCCACCGATCAGGGGATGGTCGCCGGCGATCTGGTCAACACCGCCTCGCGCCTCCAGTCGGCGGCGCCGGCGGGAGCGGTCCTGGTCGGCGAGGCCACCCAGCGGGCGGCATCGGCGGGCATCGTCTTCGAGCCTGCCGGCGAGCAGATCCTCAAGGGCAAGAGTG
>JAHFBB010000145.1 GCA_023250255.1 Chloroflexota bacterium
CGCACGATGAGAAAGAACAGGATCCCGAGGATGGCTGTGAACAGGATGGCCCCCCACAGTTTCTCAGGGGCCACGGTGTACTGCTGCGCGAAGAACAGGAGCGCGCGGCCCAGGCCGTCGCGGATGCCCCCCGGTCCCTCGGCCACGATGGCCCCGACGATGCTGGCGGTGGCGGTGATCTTCAACGCGGTGAACAGGTACGGCAGCGACGCCGGGAATCGGACCTTCCAGAGCACGGATCTCCGAGACGCGGCGTAGGACCGCATGAGTTCAAGCGCCCGCGGATCCGGCGAGCGGAGCCCGCGCAACATCGCAATCGTTACCGGGAAGAAGCTCAGGTAGGTGGAGATGATCACCACGCTGCCGACGTTGTGGCCAGCCAGGTACACGATCAGCGGGGCCAGGGCCACGATCGGAATCGTCTGACTGGCGACGACGTACGGGACCAACGCCCGCTCGATTAACCCGAACTCGACGAACACCGTCGCCAAGCCGATGCCCAGAAACGCCCCGAGCGCAAACCCGATGAACGCCTCCCGCCAGGTATAGAGCGCCTGCCCAAACAGGTAGACGCCGAGTGGTTCGCTGGCCGGCCCGGTGATTGGCTCAAACAGCCGCGTACCAATCAGCCAGACATGCGGCAGGTTGATATCAGATGCGAAGTTGAGGTCGATCGGCGGCAGCCAGACGACCTCGCCATTGATCCGCCACGGGTCCCCGCCGATGGCCTTGAGCGCCTCCCAGAACACCAAGATTCCGCCGAAGAAGAGGAGGAAGAATACGGCCCGCTTGATGCGACCCCGCTGCGGGGCAGCCGATGCCCCGGCGCCGGTCATTCAGCTGACCGCCGCATCGGTCACCTCGAGCGCGCGGTCGATGATGGCGAAGCCCTCGCGCAGCTGCGCCTCGCTGATCGACAGCGGGGGATTGGTGAACACCTGGTTCCAGTGGAGCATGGTGTACAGCCCGTTCGCGCGCAGTTCGGCGTCGAACGCCGTCATCTCCGGCGAGCTGCCGTTGAACGGCGCCATCAACTCGTTCGTCTCTCGGTTGCGGACGATCTCGAAGCAGCCGAACAGACCGATGTTGCGGACGGCGCCCACGCTCGGATGGCGCTCCCGCAGCCCGTTGAGCTCCTCGTCCATGACCGGGCCTAGGCGGGCGGCATTGCCCACCAGGTCGTCATCTCGCAGCACGCCGACCGCTGCGATTGCGGCGGCACAGCTCACCGGGTGCGACGAGTAGGTCAGGCCGCCGAAATAGACCTTGTCGGTGAAGTAGTCGGCGACCGTGGGGCTCAGGGCCACCGCACCCAGCGGCAGGTACGAACTGGTCAGGCCCTTGGCCATGGTCAGCATGTCCGGCACGACGTCCCAGTTGTCGACCGCGAACCAGCGCCCGGTCCGGCCGAAGCCGGCCATGACCTCATCGGCAATCATCATGATCCCGTGGCGGGTGCACAGCTCGCGGACGCCCTGGAGGTAGCCGTCGGGCGGGATGAGGATGCCGTTGGTGCCGGTCACTGTCTCGAGGATGAACGCGGCGATGGTGTGCGGCCCTTCGTACTGGATGACCTCCTCGAGGTAGGCCAGCTGCTCGTCCACCGGTTCGGGCTCGGTCTTGCCCCAGCGCCACGGATCGAGCACCCGGATGAATCCGGGGACTCCCGGCTCACTCGCCCAGCGGCGCGGATCACCGGTTGCGCTGATCGCCCCGGCGGTCGCCCCGTGATAGGACCGATGGTGGCTGATGACCTTCTGCCTCCCGGTCACGATCCGGGCCATCCGCAGGGCGTTCTCGTTCGCCTCGGCGCCGCCCAGGGTGAAGAAGAACTTGTTCAGGTCGCCGGGGGTGACGGTGCTGAGCAGTTCGCCCAGGCGGCCGCGGACCTCGGTGGCGAACTGCGGCGCGGCGAAGGCAAGTTGGTGGGCCTGCTCGGCGATGGCATCGGCCACCCGGGTGTCGCCATGACCGATGTTGACGCTCATCAGCTGGCTGTTGAAGTCGAGGTAGCGCTTGCCGTCGGGGTCCCAGAAGTACACCCCCTCGGCCCGATCGATGACGATCGGGTTGATCTTTCCCTGGGCCGACCACGAGAAGAAGGTGTACTCGCGGTTCAGGCGGAGGATCTCGTCGGTCGAAAGCTTGGCGGCGGGCGTAACGGTCATGGCGTCCTCGAACTCGAGCGCGGGCAAACGGTGCGAGGCCCGATTACACCACAACGGCCCTCAGCCGGACACCCCGCCAAGCCTACCCGGGATGCTCAAACCGAAGCCTCTTGCCTCGCCGTGGATACTGGCGTCCCATGCACGCACGCGTTGCCCTGAGCGTGGCGATCCTGGCCGTGGCTCTGGGCATCCTGGTCTCACCGGTCGCGTTCGCCGCCCATAGCCCCAGCGCCGAGGATGTACGCGCAGAGGCGGCGAGCCTCGGCATGGTCTGCGCCACGGTAGGGAGTCAGATCAACTGCGGCGAGCCGATCGGGAACGCCAACACCGCGAGCCTGGCCATCATCAAGCCCGCCAGTGGCAACCTGGTCAGTGTCGACACCTGGATCCAGGCGCAGTTCACCGACTACTACGTGCTCACGCCTGAGGATCAGGCGTGGCTGGCAGCGGTCCATGGGGTTGGCTGTAACGACGCAATCGGGGTCGGCCAATTTGTCTCGGACGTCGCCCAGCTTGGCATGACGATCCCGATCACCCCTCCATTGAGCATCACCCCTCGAACCGTCGGGGAGTGTTCGATGACAGGAATTCTCCATGAGGTGCTGGCCAGTCCCCCGTTGCGCATCTGTGACGTGACCTACTGCTACGAGATCACGAGCACGATGTTGGCGAGCGGTTTTCCCACGCCCACACCGACTGTGAAGCCGACCCCGACCCCGAGTCCGACCCCGACCCCATCTCCCACGCCCACGCCGACGGCGACCCCATCGCCTACCCCAACCCCATCGCCTACCCCAACCCCATCGCCGAGTCCGTCACCCTCGACCACGCCCACTGCGACGCCCACCGTGACCCCGATTCCAACCGAGACGCCATCCCCGAGCCAGAGTCCCGAGGAGGGCGTCGAAGCTGTGGGCGGATCGCCGCAGCCAGAGGGGGCGGTGCTGTGGGCGGGCTCGGCACAGCCGCCCCCGGGCGGGATCAACACGGATCCAGCGGCACTCGGCATGAGCGCCCTGGCGGCGCTGCTACTACTGCTGCTGATGGGATTCATCGGTGAGTTGTTCAACAACACCCTCGAGGCGAATTACGGGCGGGTGACCGGCTGGTGGGCCAAGAGCCGCCTGGGGGCGATCGGTCAGAGGTTCGCCCGGTTCTGGGGGAGCGGCGGGCCATGAAAGTCGTCCTGGCGGTGGTCGTGGCCGCCCTGATCAGCTCGTTCCTGTCCCAGCAGATGGGGCTGTCGACCGATGGCTTGGCCATCTATCTCGGTTTCCTCATCGGTCTGTCGGTGGTGCTGGTGGCCTTCGAACTGCCGGGGCTGCTCATCCATCGCGGCCAGACCCGGGAGTGGGGGCGGCTGAAGGTGCTGCCGTGGGTGCTCGTGCTGGCGGCGATGTTCGTGCTGACCTCCCGGCTGGCGAGTCTCCAGCCGGGGTACCTCTACGGGATCGTGCTGGGCGTGTTGTTCGCCCGGGGCGGGGGACGAGCCGCCGAGGGGCGCGAGCAGGCAGCCGGGATGATGGGCACGCTGCTGTTGGCAATCGGTGCCTGGTGGTTCGGTGGGCAGGTTGCCGCGGGTGCGATCAACGCGGGGACGTTCGGTAACGTGGTCCTGGCGACCGCGGCGTCGGCGGTGGTCGTCAGCGGCCTGGAGGCCGTCGCCTTCGGGATGATGCCCTTCACCTTCATGCCGGGGCGGGCGGTCTACCAGTGGCACCGTTGGGTCTGGGCAGTCCTATCGGCGGTGGCCATGTTCGCGTTCTTCCACATCCTCATCGGTCCGAA
>JAHFBB010000013.1 GCA_023250255.1 Chloroflexota bacterium
GCGTACACGCTGTATAGGCCACGGGGTGACTCGATGGCGGCATACGCCCGCCCTGGCCGCGGACGGATGATCCCCGGCACCTGTGCCTGGACCGGGCCATGGGGCATCTTGTCCACGATCTGGTCGATGAGATCGATGCTCTGCTTCAGCTCGGCGACCCGCTGGAGATATCGGTCATAGACGTCGCCGTTCGGGTGGGTGATCACCTCGAACTCGAGTTCGTTGTAGATCGAATACGGATGGGCCTTGCGGACATCGAACGGGACGCCGGAGGCACGCAGATTCGGCCCGCTCACGCCGTACGCAATGGCGTCGGGTCCGCTGAGCTTGCCGAGTCCCTTGGTCCGAGCCTTGAAGATCTCGTTCTCGGTGATGATCTTCTCGCTCATCTCGATGGTCGGCCGGACGTTCGCCCGCCAGCGCGACAGGCGGTCGAGGAACTCCTCGTTGATGTCCCAGTTCACTCCGCCGACCCGGAAAAAGTTGAACAGCATCCGCTGACCGCTGATGGCGGACAGCATCTCGACCACCTCGTCGCGGTTGATGAAGCTGTAGAGCAACGGGGTGATGCCACCGATGTCCAGCGTGAGGAAGCCCATCATCAGGCTGTGGCTGAAGACCCGATTCAGCTCCACCACCAGGGCCCGGATGTACTCCGCTCGCCGTGGCGGCGTCACGCCATACAACTTTTCGAAGGCCATGGCCGGGGCGTGCTCGTTGTGCATGGTCGACAGGTAGTCCATGGGGTCGACATAGGTCAGGGTGGTCGTGTAGGTCGCGTTCTCGCACAGCTTCTCGATGCCCCGGTGGAGGTAGCCGAGCACCGGATCGAGGTCCATGACCACTTCGCCGCGGACCTTGAGCACGATCCGCATGACCCCATGGGTGGAGGGGTGCTGCGGTCCCATGTTGACCAGCATTTCGCCGTCGCCCAGTGAGTACATCGCCTGCTCGCGCTCGGTCTGGGGCGGGCGGTCGGGGATGTTGACCAGGTCAAAGCCCATGTACTCCGGCCGCCGGGTCGGGGCGGGCTGCCCCTCGATGGCTGCCCGCAGTCGGGCGTCCTCGATCTGATCAAGCTCGAGCGGGTCCGGAACGCGAACCTTGTCGGTTTCGGTGGTCACGACGGGTTTTCCGGGCGCGTCAGACGGCCCAGGTCCCAGGTTTCGGGACGTTCGAGCGGATTGACCCCGGCCGCCGGCGAGTCCGCCGCATCATCGGGAAGCAGGAAGTCCTTGCGCTGCGGGAAGGACCGGTAGTCGGGCGACATGAAGATCCGGCGCAGGTCGTGGTTGCCAGAGAAGCGGATGCCCATCATGTCGTACATCTCACGCTCGTGGAACATCGCGCCTTCCCACAGACCGGTCACGCTGGGCGTGTCGGGTTCGTCACGATCGACCGGCACGCGAATCCGCAGCCAGGCGGGATGCTCGCTCGAATACAGGTGGTAGACCACCTCGAACCGGACGCCAACGCCATAGTCCACCGCGGCCGCATCGGCCAGGAAGCCAAAGGCGAAATCCGGGTCGTCGCGCAGGGTCGTCAGGGTGGCGAGGATGTCGCCGCCCGCGACCTGGATCTCGACAGTGTCCTCATCGGTCCACAGGCTGGGGGCGGTGGAGGGGAAGCGCTCGGTCAGCAGGCGGACCAGACGGCCGGCGGCAACCGGGGCGGTCAGCGGACGTCCCCTTCCCAGGCAACCCGCTGGGGACCGCGATCCACGTGGGTGCGCCACTGGCCACGGCGGGCCTTCACCAGTTCATGGAGTTTCATCATTCCGTAGATCAAGCCCTCGGGGCGCGGTGGACAGCCGGGGACGTAGACGTCGATGGGCATGACCCGGTCCACGCCCTGGACGACGCTGTAGCTGCGCTTGAACCGTCCGCCAGAGGTCGTGCAGGTGCCCATGGCCACCGCCCATTTCGGCTCGGGCATCTGTTCCCACAGCCGAACGAGCGGTCCGGCCATCTTGGTGGTCAGGGTCCCGGCCACGATCAGCACATCGGCCTGGCGCGGTGAAGCGCGGAAGGGAAACATCCCGAATCGGTCGATGTCATTTTTGCTGGTGGCGGTGCTCATCATCTCGATCGCGCAGCAGCTCAGACCTGAAAGAAGCGGCCACAGCGAATTCGCGCGGATGAGATCGAGCAGGTAGTCCGCCCGGGTGGGAATGACCTCGAGCATGCCGTGGAAGCCACCCATCGGGTGCTGCTCCATGCCGAACTCGGCGAGCAGCGGGTCATCCGCAGCGGCGTCGGGAATGATGATGCTCGGGACCGTCTGCAGGGCGGCGGTCGTCAGTTCGTCGTTGTCTACCGCCACGTCAGATCACCTTTCTTCCACGCGTAGAACTCGCCATACATCAGGACCACCAGGAAGACGGCCATCAGCACCAGTCCGTTGACCGACAGGGCGCGGATGGCAATCGCCCACAGGTAGATGAAGATGATTTCGACGTCGAACGCGACGAACAGCAATGCGTACAGGTAGAACGCCAGCCCGAATCGGCTCCAGGTGTCACCGATGGTGTCGATCCCGCACTCGTACGGCAGGCCCTTCTGGGCGGTCCTCCGACGATGGGTGACCAGCCAGCTGAACAGGATCGTGCCGAACACAAAGGTGGTCGCCGCGAACCCGAAGCCGAGGACGTAGATCAGCCCGGTCTGGTCCAATTCGTTCTCTCGATCCGATGCGCGGACACCGCGCATCGCAGATACAGCGTCTCGATCACAACCGGGCCGGAGCCCGGCCAAATCCCCCGACGAACAGTCTACCAGCGGCAATCTGCTCCGTCGCCCTGGGACCGAGTGCCGCGTGGGCCACCCTCGCGCGTCAGGGTATGGGCATCGGCGGGCGACCCTGCCAGGCGACGTCGGTGAGGATCCGCAGGCCGTCGCTGACGAGGGCGTGGCCCCCCATGAGGATCGGGACCGGGGACGATCCGGCGGCGGCGGTCACTTCCCCCAGCCAGCCAGTCCCGCTCCGCGCAGCGTCACCGAAGTCCGCGGCGTAGCGCTCCTCGGCGGGCGGCCAGGCAGTCGCCAGGGATGAGCCCGCGACGGCCGCCATCAAGACCCGGCTGTCGAGGACGGCGGCTTGCCCGAAGTCGGCGAGTGCGACGATCAAACCGGCCGCGCCGTGGTCGGCCAAAAGCGACGTCAACACGGACTGCGGGCGATGTCCCGCGGCGGCACGCATGCCCCGCTCTTCGACCAGCAACCGGACCCGGCAGGCCGCCTCACGCTCGAGGTGGGCGAAGGTGGCCGACGGAACCCGGCCGGCAACGAACAACTCAGCCTCGCGATTTCGGAGCACTCCCAGCACCTCGTCCAGCCGAGGGATTTCGAGCCCTCTCCCGCCGGGAAGTTGGACGCCATCCAGGAAGGCCGCCAGCGCTGGGTTGATCGGCCGCGTCCCTGGCAGTCGAGTCGCCAGGCGGAGCAGCGCCAGGTCCTGGGGGGTATCGACGTCAAAGCGCGAGAACGGATGCGCCCCCAGATCGCGCAGCGCGAATCCCGCGGCCTCCAGGGCTCGGGGCACCGCGTTGTCCGACTCGACCGCCTCAATCACGGTCAGTGCGGCGTCCAGGTCGCCGGCGACGACGAACGCGTCGGCGCTGTACCGATTGTTGGCTACCACCTCCCCGGCGACTGGCGACAACAGGTCGTCCAGCCCGGCGTCGGGCAGAAGGGACACCGCCCCCGCTCCAGCCCAGCCGATGGCGTCCAGGGGGCCGGTGGCGGCGGCCAGGACCTCACGCGCGCCGGCGGCGAACCAGCGTCCCCAGTGGAACGACTCGGCCCGCGAGCTGACCGGGATCGACGCCACCGCCGCTCCTGCCCGACCGAGGCGCTGGCTCAACTCGGCGGCGAGGAGGTGGCGACCGCTGGCGATGACTGCGGCATACGAGCCGAAGGGCGGTTCGGCCGGGTCCGGCCCGGCCATGACGACCAGCGGCGCCGGCCGGTCAGCCATCGCCGGCCAGGCGATGGAGTTGCTCGAGGTGCATCAGGTCGTGGACCCCGGCGAACAGCAGCCAGGCCCCGCAACTCAGCCGGTGGCCAATGATTGGGTGGTCCATGGGACAGGGATCCGTCTCGTGGCCGGCGATGGTCGCTGCCGACAGGGACTGCGAGCGACGGCTCTTGGCGAGGAAGGCCAGCAGATCCTCGCGGCCCAGGTCGGCCGCGCCGGGAATCCCGGGGACGACCCGCGGCGGGGCATCGGTCGGCCAGCGGCCGGCGGCGGCCAGGGCGGCTGCCGCCGGCAGGTAGCGGCGTGCGCCGGTGGTGTGGGCGAAGGCCTGGGAGACGTTCCAGTCGCCCTCACCGCCGGGCGCTGCCAGCAGCGGCTCGGGAAGGTCGCGAATGATCGCCTCGAGGGCGTCGGCCATGACCTCCTGTTGGGCCAGAAGGCGGGCGGCGGAACCGGGGCCGGCGCGCCGCTCGAGATCGTCTCGGGCTGCATCGTTGTCGACGTCGACCAGCCGCCAGACGGCGACGATGTCAGGGGCGCCAGTTTCGAGCAACGCCAGCCAGGCGCGCGGCGACGCGCGCATCGGTCTACAGGCGCTCGAAGCGCTCGACCGGCAGGACGAAGACGGTGGCCCCGCCGACCTCGACTTCGACCGGGTAAGGCATGTAGAACTCACCCGGCTCCATGATCGGCGGCATGGGATTCACGAATTGCTTGCGCGAGTGGCAGTTGGCGCTGATGACCTCCAGCACGGCGTCCACCTGGTCGTCTTCGACTCCGACCAGGATTGTCGCGTTGCCCTGCTTGAGGAATCCGCCCGACGAGCTCAGCCGAGTCGCCCGAAATTCGCGCTCGAGCAGCGCATCCACCAGCGCTCCGGCGTCCTCGGAGTGAACGATGGCAGTGACCAGCTTCATCGCGATCTCATCTGCGGGGGGGGGACTAGTATGCCAGACGACTTCCCCTGAGCCGACCTCGTCAGCCAGTCTGCAGGGGTTCCACCAGCGCTCTGATGGCCTGGTCCGCGTCCGTCACGCTGCCGGAGGCATCCAGCACCCGGTATCGGTCCGGCTCAGCCGCAGCCAGGGCACGGTAGGCCTGGCGCACCCGGTCGAAGAAGGCCACCGACTCGGTGTCCTCGAACCGATTCCAGACGTCCTTCCGCTTTCGCTGCAGACCGATTTCCACCGGGACGTCGAGCAGGATGGTCAGATCGGGCAGCAAGCCGTAGGTGGCGAACGCCTGGAGTTGACGGAGTTCGATCGGGTCGTTGCCGTAGCCCGCGCCCTGGTAGGCAAGCGACGAATCGAGGAAGCGGGCGCAGACCACCCAGTCGCCGCGCTTCAGGGCGGGCTCGATCTTGCGGGCGACGTGCTGGGCGCGGGCGGCGGCGAACAGGAGTGCATCGGCCCGCGGGTCGAGGTCGTCGGACATGTCTCGCACGTGGAGCAGGAGCCGTCGCACCTCGTCCCCCAGTGGCGTCCCTCCCGGTTCGGCGGTCAGCACCGTGGGAATCCCCCGTCCCCGAAGCCACTCGGCCAGGTGGCGGGCGGCCGTGCTCTTGCCGCTGCCCTCGGGTCCCTCGAGGGTGATGAACCGGCCCCGCGGCCGGTTCTCAGCGCCAGGCACGCCCTTCGTCTGGCAGGAGTTGGACGCGCCGGTTCGGCTCGCTTCCGCGTGAACGACTCATGATGCTGTTCCGCTCGGCGAGCTGGTGCTGGAGGCGTCGGATGTACGCATTCTGCGGGGCCAGCTCCACTGGCCGGCCGCTGTCCTGGACCAGACCAATGGCCTCCGCGGTCTCGTTCAGCGCGGCCTGGCTGGGATCCACTTCGAGCTCGTACACGTTTGCCAGCAGGGCTTCCATCTGGACGATGGTGTTCGTCTTGAGCACGAAGATCGGCGTGCCATTCGATTCCGCATCCCGAAGCGCGGCAGGCTTGCGGCGGTAATAGGTGCGCAGGGTGACGACCGCGTCCGCGTCGTCGAGTTCAGGGGCGACGGTGACCGGCACGGCCAGTTCGCGAACCGCCTGCTCGAGGCGCTTGCGGCTCACGCCGTAGGCGAACACGGTCATGGGCTTCAGGCCCGATGCACGACTCTGACGGGTCAGTTCCGGCTCGGCGTCGGACGGCACCCGGGTCGCCTCGCGGACGGGCGTCTCGGGGGAGGACCGGCGCGGGCCTGAACCTCCGGGCAGGGGACGGAGTCCGACCGGCTGGCGTCTCGGGAGTCCCCCGGCGATCTCCGGCGTGGCGAAGATGGCCGCTCCGGCCTGCGCCTCGTGGATCCGGTAGTCGTACATGATCTGCGCGCGCACCTGGCCGGATTCGTCCCGCCAGCGGGATTCAGGCGGGACCATGTGACCGCGGAGGATGGCGTCGATCGTCTCCGCCACTTCCCGATGCACGATGACCCTGTCGCGCTCCACGATCTCGACCACCACGTCGAAGGTCGGTGGTGCCTTGCGCTCGAGGACGCTCTTCTGGGTTCCGCGCCGGCGGGCTTCTTCGTCACCCAGGGTGACTGTCTGGATACCGCCAATGAGGTCGCTCAGGGTCGGATTGAGCATGAGGTTGTCGAGGGTGTTGCCGTGGGCCGTTCCCACCAGTTGGACGCCCCGCTCGGCGATGGTCCGGGCAGCGCCGGCCTCGAGTTCGGTGCCGATCTCGTCGATCACGATGACTTCGGGCATGTGGTTCTCCACCGCCTCGATCATCACCGCGTGCTGCTCGGCCGGGATGCGGACCTGCATCCGCCGCGCGTCGCCGATTCCCGGATGCGGAATGTCTCCGTCGCCGGCGATCTCGTTGCTCGTATCGACCACCACCACCCGCTTGCCGAGGTCGTCGGCGAGGACCCGGGCCACCTCGCGCAGCATGGTCGTCTTGCCGATCCCCGGGCGGCCCAGCAGTAGGACGCTCTGGCCGCCCTCGACGATGTCGCGAATGATGTCGATCGTGCCGAACACCGCCCGACCGATTCGACAGGTCAGGCCCACGACCTTGCCGGACCGATTGCGAATGGCGCTGATCCGGTGGAGCGTCCGCTCGATCCCGGCCCGGTTGTCGCCACCGAAGGCGCCGATCCGTTCGGTGACGTAGGCAATGTCCTCCTCGCTGACCTCGCGGTCGGCGAGCTCCTCCTCACCGTGGATGAAGCGGGCCTCCGGCCTGCGGCCGAGGTCCATCACCACCTCGAGCAGATCCGAGCGGTCCCTCAGATCTCCGAGGCGATTGACGATCTCCGGCGGGAGTGCCGCCAGCAGGTTGTCGAGGTCGTCGGTTGTTTCGTGTCGCGGCACGCCGCTTCCTTTCTGGCTCACCATTAGATCGCCGGCACGAGTGCCGGGGCACGCACGCGGCCCAGGACTTCGCGGACCATCATCGTCACCCGTCCAACCGGTTCGAAGCCGACATCGGTCGCCGCCTGCAGGCCGGCATGCTCATATGTTCGCACCGGAGACAGGATTCCTGCTGCACGGGCGTCCGCCGACAGCCCTGCCAGCACCGCGGTCAGGAAGGCGGAGCCATCGGACCCGTCGCGCACGAAGAACCGCAGGTAGCCCGGTCCCTCGCGGCAGGCACCGTGCTGAGCGAAACCGGCCGCCCGCTGGTCGGCGGGGTTCAGCCAGCCGTTCACCGACTGGAAGTGCAGGAGTGGATTCAGGCTCGAACGGGGGACCACGCCCTCATGACCGGCGTCCTGCCAGTCTGCCGCCGCGTAGCCCTCCATGCGTGCCACGGCGGGCGGAGTGGAATGGGACCACAGGTCGAACAGGTGCCAGGCGTCGGCTGGGTTCGCCGGCTGGAGGGTCGGCGCCGGCTTTGCGGTCGGGAGGGGAGCGAGGCTCCCGGCCCGACCATCGGCGCGACGCCACCCCCGGAACCAGCCGCCGCCGCCGCGATCGGACTCGGGCGGGCGATACAGGATCTCCTCCTGGGCATACGCCGCGAATCCGGCCTGGCCGAACAGCTCGGCGTTCTCGGGTACGTCAGCACAGGCGGCGAACAGCCGGGGGACGTTTCGGCCGGCCGCTTCGGCAATGAGGCTGTTCAGCAACTGCCAGCGAACTTCCTGAGCCTGCGCACCGGGCAGGGCGTCCAGCTCAATGACCACCCAGTCCGCCCGGCGAGGCTCCTCGATGGCCCGGCTGCTGCCAAGGAGGGTCCCGTCCCCGTCGGCAACCAGGTGCAGGGATGGCGCGCGCAGCGGCAACCAGGACGGGATAAGGGTGGACATCTCGATCCGTGGCTGGCTGGCGGGTGGCGCCGGGACGCCGAGGCTGCGACGATGCGAATCCGCGGATGCGTGAACCTGCCGCGAGAGCATGCCCAGCGCCGGTCCGTCCGTGATCCGGGCCGCGCGGATGAGGTCAGCTGCGAGTCCGTTGGCGCTCACCCGACGGCAGCCGCCTGCGCGGCGCGTCGGGAACCCACCAGCGCCAGGAACAATTGGTGGACGCGCCGGTCGGTCGTCAGCTCGGGATGGAAAGCGGTCGCCAGCAGATTGCCCTGGCGGACGGCCGCCGTCCGGCCGGCGGGATCGCGCGCCAGGACTTCGACCGCGGGTCCTGCATCGGTCACTGCCGGAGCCCGGATGAAGACCGCGTGCAACGGCGCGTCCCCCACGGCCGGCATATCGAGATTGGCCTCGAACGAGTCCAGTTGGCGCCCGTACGCGTTCCGCCGGACCTCGACGTCCAGGACGGCCACAGCCGGCTCGTCGCCATCGCCGATTCGCCTGGCCAGCAGGATCATGCCCGCGCAGGTTCCGAACATGGGAATGCCGGCATCGGCCAGCGCACGGATCGGCTCGAGGAGGTCGTAGGCGACCATCAGTTTGCGGATGGCGGTGCTTTCGCCACCCGGCAGGACCAATCCCTCGATGCCCGCCAGATCGCGCGGCAATCGAACCTCAACCGGCTCGGCGCCAACGGCACGGAGCGCTTCAGCGTGTGGACGAACGGCGCCCTGGAGGGCGAGGATGCCGACGCGAGCGAGCGTCACCGATTCACCAGCCGCGGACAGCCAGCCGCTCCTCGACGGGGATCTCGGAGAGCTCGAGCCCGTGCATCGGCTCACCCAGACCGGTGCTCACCTCGGCCAGGATGTCGGGGTTGTCATAGTGGGTGGTGGCCTTGACGATGGCCTTGGCCACTCGCTCGGGGTGCTCGCTCTTGAAAATGCCCGAGCCGACGAACACCGCCTCCGCCCCGAGCTGGCGCATGAGCGCGGCATCCGCGGGTGTGGCGACCCCTCCGGCGCTGAAGTTGGGAACCGGCAACTCACCGAGTTCGGCGACCTGCTGGACCACTGCCAGCGGAGCCCGGAGTTCCTTGGCGGCGGCGAACAATTCCTCCGGCCGGAGGGCGCGCAACTGGGCAATGCCCCTCTTCACCGCGCGCATATGGCGAACGGCCTCGACGATGTTTCCCGTGCCGGCCTCGCCCTTGGTGCGGATCATTGCCGCTCCCTCGCCAATCCGGCGCAGGGCCTCGCCCAGATCGCGACAGCCACAGACGAACGGCACCGCGAAGGCGTGCTTGTCGATGTGGTGTTCCTCGTCGGCGGGAGTCAGGACCTCCGACTCGTCGATGTAGTCCACCTCTAGGGATTGCAGGATCTGGGCTTCCACGAAATGCCCGATCCGGCACTTGGCCATGACCGGGATGGTCACCGCGCCCTTGATCTCCTCGATCAGTTTCGGGTCGCTCATCCGTGCCACGCCGCCGTACTTGCGAATATCCGACGGAACGCGCTCAAGGGCCATCACCGCCACCGCCCCGGCCTCCTCGGCAACGCGGGCGTGGTCGGCGGTCACGACATCCATGATCACCCCGCCGGCGAGCATCCGGGCGAGGCCGACCTTGGTGGTCCAGGTACTGGTTTCGGCAGTGGTCATCAGGATTCCATTGTACCGATACGCTAGATTGCGCCCGACATGCTCATCCTTGGCATCATCCTGTGGGGAATGCTCCTGGGCGCCGCCGCCCAGTGGCTGCTGCGCGGCAACTCCCGCCAGCCGCGCGATTGGGGCGAGGCATTGGTCGCGGGCCTGCTCGGCAGTTTCGTCGGCGGGCTGCTGGGAGGCCTGATCGCCGGCGAGGGCCTCGAGCTCCAGCCGAGCGGGATCATCGGCTCGATCATCGGAGCGGTCATCGTGCTCGTGATCTGGCGAGCCCTCCGTGGTGGGTCAACCAAGGCCAGCAGCTGACGATTGCTATCATCCGGGCGGGAGTCGCCCGATGATCAACGCACCGGTCCTTGTTCTCAACCAGAATTACGAGCCGCTCAACGTCTGTGATATCAGGCGGGCGTTCCGACTGCTCGGCGCCGACAAGGCCGAACTGGTTGCCCGCAATCACCAGGTCATCCACACCCCCACCCTGGCCATCGACGCGCCATCGGTCATCCGCCTGATCTATCTCATTCGCCGACCACAGCCACGAGTGAAGTTGTCGCGGCGAGAAGTCTTTGTCCGTGATCGGCACACCTGCCAGTACTGCGGCACCACCGGCCACGACTTGACCATCGACCACGTGATGCCTCGCCATCGGGGAGGCCGGCATGAATGGGAGAACCTGGTGGCGGCCTGCCGGTCATGCAACCACCGCAAGGGAGCCAAGACTCTCGACGAATCGCGGATGCATCTGCTGCGCGATCCCCGCGCTCCACGAGCTGACGTGCGCTACCTGTACGGGTCGTACCTGTCCGACGAGCGCAACGGCGCCTGGCGCGACTTCCTGTTCATGGGCGACACGCCACGGAACTGATCGTCACCCCGCCGGTCGGGGTGGCCACCGTCCTCGACACCCTGACCGATGCCGGCCAGCAGGCCGCGCTCGTCGGCGGCTGCATCCGCGACCTGGTCTCGGGGTCCGTGCCCGATGACTGGGACGTGGCGACATCTGCGCCGCCAGAACAGGTCGTTGCCTTGTTCCCCGGGTCAACCTGGGAAAACCG
>JAHFBB010000146.1 GCA_023250255.1 Chloroflexota bacterium
GTTCGGACCATCTCGCGGAACCCGGCCACGGTCTCGGGAACGGCCACCGGACCAATTCCCACCTGACGCGCCAGGTGGGGATAGACGGCCATCAACAGATCTCGTTTGGTACCGAAATGTCGGTAGACCGTGGGCACCGAGACCCCCGCCTCGCGCGCGACCGCAGGGACCGAAACGCTGGCAGCCCCCTCGGCCATGACCCGGATGGTCGCCTCCAGAATGCGCGATCGCGTCGCCTCCGCCTGCTCCGCTCGCAGCCCGCTGACATAGGGCCGCTCGGCTCCTTTGATGATATGAGTCATATTGTGAATATACGACGCGTGTCAATACCGTCCGTTTCTTGACACCCGCCAATCGGTACCCGTAGACTCCGCGAGCGTTTCACGCCGGGTGTCGCCGCCACCTGCCATCCAGTCCCGTTTCGCATTGAGGAGCCGCTCTGCCATGACCTGCACGCTCAGCGTCCCGCGATACGGGAGATTCATGCCCACGACCACCTGATCCGGCGGTTCGCCGCCGAACAGACCCAAGCCGTGGGCCGATATGGACCACGGCTTTGTTGTTGCCCCGGTCCGCATCGGTCCAGACCAGAAGGAATCCCAGATGCAGACCGGACTCGACCCCGAGTTGAAGACGGCACCCACCAGCCAGCCTGCGGGCGTGGCTGACGCTGCGCCCCGGGCCCCGCGCGAGACGGCGCTCCTGGCCGAGCACGTCACCAAGGAATTCCGGGTCGGGCGCAAGAAGCGTCCGGTGAAGGCCATCAACAACGTCTCGCTGCGCATCGAGCGCGGCGAGATCTACGGCGTTTTGGGCGCGAACGGGAGTGGCAAATCCACGCTCATCCGCCTGTTCAGCACGCTGCTCACCCTGGACAGCGGCACGGCCGAAATCTTCGGCAAGGACGTGCAACGTGACGAGATGGCGGTCAAGCAGATGATCAACCGGGTCAGCGTCGACGCAGCCTTCTTCAAGAAACTGTCGCCGTTCGAGAACCTGGCCTATGCGGCCAAGCTGTATGGCATGCCCGCAGCCTCGGCCCGGACCGAGGCCATCCGCATCCTGGCTCGCCTGGGGATCAGCGAGAAGCGGCTCGGCCGCCCCCTCGAACAGATGAGCCGCGGCATGCAGCAGAAGGTGGCAATTGCCCGCGCCCTGCTGACCAGCCCCATCCTGTTGCTCATGGACGAACCGACGACGGGCCTCGACCCGCGCTCGAAGCTCGAGGTCCAGGCGTTCGTCGAGGAACTGCGTGACACCCACGACGCAACGATCGTGCTGACCACCCACGACATGGCCGAGGCTGAGCGCCTCTGCGATCGGATCGGGATCATCGACGGCGGCCGAATCGTGGTCGAGGACACCCCTGATCACCTCAAGGCCCTGGTCGCGTCCGACCACGGGTTGGAGCCGACGATGGAGAACGTATTCATGACCTTTACCGGCAAGTCGCTCGACGACGACCTGGACGAGGAGAAGTCCGAAGACGAGGAGGAGGAATAGAGCTCATGGCCATGCTGACGCGCGACCTGAGGGCCTCGATGGCCTTCGTCGAACGCAACTTCAACCTGACAAAGCGCTACTGGGGCTGGGAAGTCGCCTGGCTGATCTACTCGGTGGCCGGAGCCCTGTCGGTGACCCTCATCGGTCACAGCCTGGGTGACGAGCAATTGCTGCTCGTGCTGGTCATCGGCACGATCTTCTGGAGCTACCTGGCGATTGTGTTCGAGTTCATCGGTGAATCCGTCCAGTGGGAGCGCTGGGAAGGGACTCTGGAATACACCTTCATGGCCCCCATTCGCCGGCATGCCCAGTTGCTGGGCGCGGCGCTGTACGCGGTGATCTTCGGCATGATCCATACCCTGTTCGTGCTGGCGGTGCTGGTGGCGTTCTTCGAACTCGACCTGTCACAGGCGAACTTCGCCACCGCCATTGCCTTCACCCTGCTGGGAACCGTCAGCTTCATTGGGATCGGCATTGCCGCCAGCATCCTGCCGCTGATGTACGTCGAACGCGGGGCGCAGATGGTGTTCGTCCTGCAATCGGTGCTTCTGCTCGTTTCGGGGGTGTACTACAGCGTGGAGATCCTGCCCGGCTGGATGCAGTTCCTGTCGCAGTTCAGCCCCGCCACCTACGTCCTGGACGGCGTGCGTGCCGGACTGATCGAGGGAGCGAGTGTCGGCGATTTGCTGGACGATGTCTGGCCGCTGCTGATCATGGCGCTGGTGTTCATCCCGGCCGGGCTGTGGGCCTTTGGGCGGGCGGAGCGCTACGCCAAGCGCACCGGCAAACTGAAGCGAGTGGGTTGATGCAGACCGATATTTCCGACCAGACCGAAAGACCGATGCTTCCCGGTCTCCGCTTCCGCCCGTACGCGGGCGAGGAGGATGTTCCGGAGATGGCCCGCATCCTGAATGCGGCGCTCGTTGATGCGCAGATCGACGAATTCTTCAGCCCCGAGCAGTTCCTGATCGAGATGCGCCCCACCCGCACCTTCGACCCGAAGACCGATTGCCTGGTCGCGGAGGTGGATGGCGCCATGGTCGGTTTCGCCCGATCCGAATGGGTGGATACGACCGATGGGGGTCGTGAACACCGGGTCTGGGGCGAGGTGGACCTGGCCTGGCGCCGTCGGGGAATTGGGTCGGCTCTGCTGAGATGGAACATGGCCCGTTCGCGGGAGATTGCCGCGGGCCACGACACGGACCGGCCTCGCTTCCTTGGCTCGTTCGCCGCCGATTCGGAGGCGGCCTGCCGGGCAGTGCTCATTGCCGCGGGCTTCACCGAGGCACGCTGGTTCTTTCACATGGTTCGTCCGAACCTGCTGGAGATTCCGGTCCGTCCTCTGCCCGCGGGGATCGAGATTCGCCCCGTGACCCTGGCCGATGCCCGCCAGGTGTTCGACGCGGATGTCGAAGCCTTCCTCGATCACTGGGGCGGGTTCGACGCGAGTGACGAGTCGTACCGCAATTGGATCGATGCGCCGGACTTCGACCCGAGCCTGTGGGTGGTGGCCTATGACGGCGATCAAGTGGCCGGCGCGAGCATCAACAACATCCACACCGCCGAGAACGAGGCCCTGGGCGTCACGCGCGGCTGGCTGGATTCGGTGTTCGTCCGCCGTCCATGGCGCGGCAAGGGCCTTGCCCGGGCGCTGGTGGCGCTCAGCCTGGAGGTCATTGCCGCTCGTGGCATGGATTCCGCCATCCTGGGGGTGGACGCCGACAACCCGACCGGCGCCCTGGGCGTGTACACCGACAATGGCTTCGTGGTGGACAAGCGGCTGGCCGCGTTCCGTCGCCCGCTCGAATCCGATGGGAGCGGCTGGTGAGCGTGACATCCGTGCTGATTCCTGGGTCACCGCCCATTCCCGGGATGACCTTCCGTGGCCTCCGGCTGCCCGACGATCTCGAGGCGCTGGCCGCGCTGATGAGCGCGACGTCCGAGGCCGACGGGCGCGAGGACCGGGAGGACGTTGCCCACCTGGAGAACTGGTTCGCCAACCCGTCGGGTTTCGACCCGGCGGTCGACCCGGTTCTCGGATTCGTGGGCGACGAGCTGGTCGCGTATGCCACCACCCGACGACCACCACCCGAGGCTGATGGTCAGACCCATTTCTGCTTCGGGGCCGTCGCCCCAGCCTGGCGGCGTCGCGGTTTGGGCCGAGCACTTCTCCATCGCAACCTGGCGCGGATCGCCGAGATCGCGGCGGCCAATCCGCTCGCCCCGGGACTTGAGCGGCGGGTGGACTCGTGGTGCGGTGATACGGCGCTGGGTGCCGTTGCGCTCCTCGAAAGCGAGGGATTCACCACGGTCCGCTGGTTCTACGAGATGCTCCAGCCCGACCTGTCGGCAATTCCCGAGTTGCGCCTGCCGCCCGGGCTCGAGATCCGGCCGGTGGTGCCAGACGATTATCGGCAGATCTGGGCGT
>JAHFBB010000147.1 GCA_023250255.1 Chloroflexota bacterium
GTCAACAGCCAGCCGCCGGCGGCGACCAGCGAGCGGCCCGGTTCGAGGATGAGGCGCGCGGAGTCCGGCAGGTGCGGGCGGACGACCTCGGCCAACGCCGCCGCTGAGATGCCCAGGCCGGCGCCGCCGCCGAGGTTGACGCGCGGGGCCGACAGCCTCGCGAGCCGGTGGGCGAGCTCGGCAAAGGCGGACGGGTCGTCGAGCGCCGAACCGATGTGGGCGCCCACGGCCTCCGGCGTTGGCAGGATGGCCAGGGCGCGGTCGAGATCCGCCCAGGCGATGCCGAATTTCGAGGCGGCGGCGCCGGTGGCCAGGTGCGGGTGGGTGGCCGCGTCCAGTCCGGGGTTCAGGCGGAGGCCGATCCGCGGCGCGCCGCGCTCGACCAGTTCGGCGAGTTCGGGCAGTGATTCGGCGTTGATCAGGGCGCCCGCCTCGATGGCGGCGGCGTGGTCGCCATCGGTCTTGCCAACGCCATTCATCACGACCTGCGAGCCGGGAATGCCGGCGCCCACTGCGAGGGCTAATTCGACTGCGTTCACCACCTCGGCGCCGGCACCGGCGGCGGCGAATCGGTGAAGAAGCCGCAGATCGGCGTTCGCCTTGATCGCATAGGCGATGAGGGCGCCGGGGAAGGCGCGTTGGTAGTCGGCCAACGCCGCCACGCCGGCGTCAACGTCGAGGACGTACAGCGGCGTCCCCCAGCGGGAGGCCGCCTCGACCAGAATCGCCGTCCGGCTCAGGCCGTGGCCTCCACCCCGGCCTCGGAAGCCGTGATCGGTGCGGTGGCTCGCTCGCCCACCGCCGGCGCCGGGGTGCCGGCGAAGTGCACCCGGTACTGTCGTACGAATTCGGCGCCTCCGAGCTCGGTGAACAGTGCCTCAGCCTCGGCGCCGGCGGCTGCGGCTTCCGCAAAGCGGGCGCCAAGGTATCCCTCGAATTCGAGACCGATCACGGCCCGCATGACCGTGAACCCAAGTTCCTCGACCAGCCGTTGGGTATGAAGGTAGGCATCGCGGGCCTGCTCCCAGTGGCCGTTCATGGCGGCCCGGGTCGCGGCCACATGAGCGCTCAGCGCCACGAACCAGCGCTTGGGCCGAACGATGGGGTCGGTCCTGGAGAACTGTTCTTCAACGAGCGCCAGGAGCGCGGGATCGCCCGAGCCGCCGACGACGATGGTCGCGTAGCGCAACGGAATCATGTCGCCGTGGAGCACCTCGGCGGCGGAACACAGGGTTTCGGTGGCGACCGCAAGGTCGCCCGCGAGCCACGACGCCAGCGCGTCGACAACGCTGAAGGTCGCTCGCTCGTCCGTCCGCTGGATGTCGCCGAGGGCGACCAGGGTGGCCGCGGCTTCGGCGCGCGCGGTCGCGAGGTCACCGCGGAAGACAGCGAGCTGCGCGCTGGCGGCATGGGCGGTGGCCTCGAGTGCGCCGGCCAGGTCGAGGTCCTCGATCTCCCGCAGCGCCCGGTCAGCGCGCGTCCAATCCCCGGCCAGGATCATGTCCTCGGAGAACGAGACTTCATAGCCGGTGAGAAAGGTCAACCCGTAGCGGTTGATCAGGTCGACGGCGGCATCGACGACATCAAGCTCCTCGGCATAGGTGGCATTCGCCAGGATCTGAACCGACAGGTTGTTCAGGCCGCGGTGCGCAACCCGTGGCAAGCCCTCGCGGGTTGCCAGCAGGATGGCGCCTCGGAGGATGGCCTCCGCCTCCTCGGGCCGCTGACGCCAGACGGCCGACGAGCGGGTCACCAGGGTGTCGGCGACGATCTCGGTCAGTCCCAATGGGCCTGCCATTTCAAGCGTCCGATCCGCAACCCGCACCGCTTCGTCGAAGTTCCAGGTGAGGAAATGGGTCCGCGCTAGCTCGGCCAGCACCGTGGCCGCCGCTGGTGACGGCTCGGCGATGCTGTCGGCAACCGGCTGCAACAGGACCCTGGCGTCATCGGTCCGGCTCAGGTTGTTCAGGATCTGGGCCTCGAGCGCGACCGCCCGGTAGACGCCATCGCGGTCCCCGACCTCCTCGGACAGGGCCCGCGCCGCCTCGGCATGAGGAATGGGCGCCGCATGTCCGATCACGCTCCCCGACTGGGCGGCGCGCAGGTGGAGGGCCGCGGCCTCGGCGGGGTCGGTGGTAATGGACAGGGCATCCTCGTAGTAGTGGATCGCCCCCGCGTGAGAGTGGAGCCCGGCGGCGCGTTCGGCGGCGGCGCGCAGGGCGATCCGCGCCTGGGCGCCCACGGCATCGGCCTCGGGACCCGCCGGTGACTGGCGGTAGGCCTCGAGGTAGTGGCTGGCCAGGACGCCCGCCAGTTCGTCGTCGCCGAGCGATTCGTAGTAGCGCGCGGCGGCGAGGTGTCGGGATCGGCGGTCGCGCTTCGACAGGGTCTCGTAGGCGACATCGCGGACAAGCGCCTGGATGAAGCGCAGCTGGCCGCGCTCGGGCGAGCGGGGGTCCTCCTCGCGGAACAGGAGTTCGCGCCGCAGCAGTCGATCGAGGCGCGGCTCGAGGCCGGCGGCAGACTCGCCGGTCAGCCCTTCCAGGGCGGCGATGCTGAACGACTGGCCAAGCACCGAGGCGTCGCCCAGCAGGGCGCGGTCGGCCGGATCGTTCGCATCGAGCCGTGCGGCAATCAACGCGTGGAGCGTCTCGGGAACCGCCAACCGTTCGACCGTCCCGGTGACCGTGTAGGAACCCCGGTCCTCGGCAATCTGGCCGCGGTCGAGCATCATCCGCACCGTCTCGACCGCGTACAGCGGGATCCCTTCGGCGCGATCGACGATGGCCTGGACCGTCTCGTCGGGCAGCCCGGGCGCGAGCCCGACGAGCAGCTCACGGATCTGCTCGGCAGCGAGGGGTTCGAGCGACACCGATGTCGCGTTGCGCACCCCGCTCCCCCAGCCGGGGCGCCGCTCGAAGAGTTCCGGCCGGGTCAGGACCACGACCAGGATCGGGCTGGTCCGCGCCCACGACAGGAGGTGCTCGACGAACTCCATGAGCCCTTCATCGGCCCATTGGAGATCCTCGAACAGGAGGATGACCGGCGATACCAGCGCCATCCGCTCGAAGAAGGTTCGCCACGCCGCAAACAATTCGTCCTTGCTGCCGCCGGGAATCTCCTCGAGGCCCAGCAGGGCCGCCAGCCGCGGGCCAATCCAGGCGCGCTCGGTAGCATCGGTCACGAATTCCTCGACCGATGCCCACAATTTCGTCCGAGCGGTGGCCGGATCGTCGGCCTCGTTGATCCGGGCCCGTTCGCGGAGCATCTCGGCCAGGGCCCAGTAGCTCAGGCCTTCGCCATAGGCCGGTGAGCGGCCCTCGTGCCAGTAGGCGCCCTCGACGACCCCGTCGATGTACTTCTCGAACTCCCAGCCAATCCGGCTCTTGCCGATGCCGGCCTGACCGATCAGGGTGACCAGTCGTGGCTTCCCTTCGCGCGAGGCTGCGTGGAAGGCGTCGCGCACGATCCGCAGTTCCTCCTCCCGGCCGACAAACGGCGGCTCGAGGGTCGAGGCGCGCCGCTCACCGCCCCGCAGGGCGACCACGTTCAACGCCCGCCATGCCGGGACGGGGCTGGCCTTGCCCTTGAGGGTGTGCTCGCCGGCGGGTTCGAAGGCAATCGCCTGGCTGGCTGCGTGGAAGGTGGCCTCGCCGACCAGCACCGTCCCCGGTGCCGCCACCGATTGGAGGCGCGAGGCGGTGTTCACCAGGTCCCCGGCGATCATTCCCTGGCCGGCCGCCCCAACCGTCGCCGCCGCCTCGCCGGTGAGGACACCGGCGCGGACCTGGAGGGTCGTCCCGCCGTCGCCGATATGGCTGACCGCGGCGACCAGGTCAAGCCCCGCACGGACCGCCCGCTCGGCATCGTCCTCGTGAGCGATCGGCACCCCCCAGACGGCCATGACCGCGTCACCGATGAACTTCTCGAC
>JAHFBB010000148.1 GCA_023250255.1 Chloroflexota bacterium
GGCAGAGGCGCGCCACCCGGTGTCCCGTCTGCAGGAGTTCGATCGGGGGCGGGTCGAGGACGATGGCGGCGGCGCGCACCCCTCGCTCCACAGCTGCGTCGCGGGCGGCGGTGAGCAAAGCACTATGGCCGCGATGGACCCCGTCGAACACGCCAACACAGACCAGTGCCTCGGACGGGTTCACGCCTCAACCTCGTCCACGAGGACCTTGTGCGGCCGCAGCGTCCCCTCACTCAATTCGCCGATCCCCAGCACCGTTCCCGCATGGAGCACGGCGACCCTGCCAGCCCGTTGGTTCGACACTGGGGCCGTCTGTCCATGCAGGAATCGTTCTGCGGTCGGTCGATCAACGACCACCTTGGTCAACGCAAGGACGTCAGCCAGCGGGCGAATGGCTTCAGCCAGACGGCCGGCGGCAGCCAGTCGTTCGAGGGCGGTCGGACTGAGTCCATCTGAGACGTTCATTCCAGCGGCCTCGGTGCGTTCCAGCGCCGCCAGGTATGCGCCGCAGCCAAGGCGCTCTCCCAGATCGCGGGCGATCGAGCGAACATACGTGCCCGGACCGCATCTCAGGTCAATGTCCACCTCCGCACTTGCGGTGCCCCGGGTAATTGCGTCAATCTCCAGGGAAGAAACAGTCACCGAGCGTGACGGCAGGTCCAGCGGGTGTCCCGAGCGGGCAGCGCGATGGGCTACCTGCCCCGCGCGCTTGCGCGCTGAGAACGCCGGCGGCAGCTGATCGAACGTACCGACGAATTCGGCTGCGGCGACCCGAATGGCCGCATCGTCGGGCACGGCTGCCTCGACCGGCTCGATGGGTCCCTCGGCATCGTCGGTCAGTGATCGGTAGCCCAGCCGAATGGTCGCTCGATAGCGCTTTGATCCCCCGGTGAGTTCCTCCGACAGCCGGGTCGCCCGCCCCACCAGGATTGGCAGAACACCCGATGCCAGTGGATCCAGGGTTCCGGCATGTCCGATTCGTCGCAGACCGCTCAGCCGTCGGACGAGAGCGACCATATCGTGGGAAGTGGGACCGACCGGCTTGTCGAGATTAATGACGCCCAGCATCGGCCGCCGCAAGCTCGGACTCGCATACCACCAGGACCTGTTCGCGGGCGTCCGCCAGAGGTGCGGCAACGGTGCAACCGGCTGCCCGGGCGTGCCCTCCTCCACCGAAGTGCGAGGTAATCGCCACCGCGTCCGCGTTGCCCGCAGTGCGCACGCTGACCCGAGTCTCCATGGGACTCATTTCCTTGAACAGGACCGCGACCTCGCCGGTGCGGGTCGAAGCCAGCAGGTCAATGAACCCTTCGCCGGCCGAAGGCAGAGTTCCGGTGTCGCGGAGCATGTCGGTAGTCATTGCCGCATGGACGATCCGGTGCTCCGCGCGAGCCTGCACCCCGGCAAGCATGAGCCCCCACAGGGCGATGGTGCTGTATGGCTTGTCGGCGTAGACCGCTCGATTGATCTCGTGGAGTGGAGCGCCCGCGGCAAGCAGGTCGGCGGCCACCCGCAGAGTGCGAGCGGTTGCATTCGGATGGGCGAAGGTGTGGGTGTCGTTGACGATCCCGGCCATCAGCAGCGCGGCGATATCGGCATCAACGCTCACTCCGAGTTCTGGCAGGAGGAGCGCAACCATCTCGCAGGTCGCGGCCGCATCGGCGTCGACCCAAGCGGCCTGACCGAATCCCGGATTGCTCACGTGGTGATCAATGTTCACCACCGTCGATCGGTTCAGCCAGTCCGCATGACTGACCGCCAGCGGACCGATTCGGCTCAGATCGCCGGCGTCCACGATCACGGCCAGGCCTGGTTCGAAGGCCGGTTCCCGTCGAACCGTGTCGATACCCGGCAGGAACGCCAGGTAAGGCGGTGGCGGATCCGCACAGACCACCTCGGCAGTGACGCCAATCTGGACAGCCCCATGGGCGAGGGCAAGGGCGGCGCCGAGGGTGTCAGCGTCGGGGTTCTCATGGCAGATGACCGTCCAGCGCATTGCCCCACGGAGCGCAGACGCGACCTCGTTCATGCCTCGCCCTCATTGTCCAGGTCGTTCAGGATGCGCAACACCCGATCGCCGCCTGCAATCGAGGAATCCAGGCGGACGTCGAGCGCCGGAATGGTCCGAATGTGCAGGCGTTCAGCGAGCCGACGCCGCAACCACGGTGCCGCCGAACGGAGAGCCTTCAGCGAGTCCTCCTGGGCGGCTGGTTCACCAAGGACCGATACCCATACCCGTGCCTGGTTGAGGTCGGTGGTCGTCTCCACTGCCGTGACGGTCACGAAGCCGAGTCGCGGATCCCCCATCTCTCGCTGGATCATCTGCATCAGCTCTTCGCGGATCTGGCTGTTCAGCCGATCCGTGCGCTGGCTCACGGTCAGACCGCTCCTTCGAGCACCGTCTGGAAGCACTCGATGACGTCGCCCTCGGCGAACTCGGGCGAACCGGCCAGGCCAATGCCACATTCGAAGCCGGCGGCCACCTCGCGCACGTCGTCCTTGAATCGACGCAACGATTCGATGCGCGTTTCGACGATGAGTTGCCCGCCCCGAAGGAGTCGCGCGGATCCGCCCCGGATCAATCGTCCATCGAGCACATAGGAACCCGCCACCTGCCCGGCCTTGCCGGCCTTGATGATCATCCGAACCTCGGCGTGGCCCTCGACCTTCTCGACCATCTTCGGAGCCAGCAGGCCGTTGAGCGCCGCGCCGATGTCATCGGTCAGTTTGTAGATGACGTCGTACAGCCGAACGTCAACACCGCTCGCTTCTGCCGCGCGCTGGGCACCCGAGTCGGGGCTGGTATTGAAGCCCACGACCACCGCGTCCGATGCGGCAGCCAGCAGCACGTCGGACTCGTTGATTCCGCCTGCGCCCTCAGCGAGGATGTTGATCCGCGCCTCGCTGGTGCTCAGCCGGTCGAGGGCATGACGAATGGCGCCGAGCGATCCCTGGACATCGGTCTTCAGCACGACCCGCAGTTCCTTGAGCTCGTCGGCCCCAATCCGGGTGCTCATCTCCTCCAGGCTGGTGGCACCGCGACCGGCGCCATCCCCTAATTGGGCCTTCTCGGCCAGATCTCGCGCGGCCTTTTCATCGGCGACCACCCGCAGGATATCCCCGGCCTCGGGCAACGCCTGCAGACCGATGATTTCGACGGCGGTGGCGGGTTCGGCGGTCTTCACCCGCTTGCCGTCGGCGCTCTGGAGGGCGCGCGCCCTTCCCCAGGTCTTGCCCACCGTAACGATGTCGCCGATCTTCAGCGTGCCGGTCTGCACCAGCACGGTGGCGACATTGCCGCGGCCCTTGTCGACCTTCGACTCGATAATCGTGCCAACGGCCGCGCGGTTCGGGTTCGCCTGCAGGTTCTGGAGGTCGGCCACCAGCAGGACCATCTCCATCAGGTCGTCGAGCCCGAGTTTCTGCTTGGCCGAAACCGGCACGGCAATGACGTCTCCGCCGTACTCCTCGATGAGCACGCCCGCGTCGGCGAGACCCTGCTTGACCCGATCCGGATTGGCGTCGGCCTTGTCGATCTTGTTGATGGCCACGATCATCGGAACCCGGGCCGCCCGCACGTGATCAATGGCTTCGCGGGTCTGGGGCATGACACCGTCATCCGCGGCAACCACGATGATCGCAACGTCGGTCACGCTGGCACCGCGCGCGCGCATGGCGGTGAACGCCTCGTGGCCGGGGGTGTCGAGAAACACGATTCGCCGCCCGTTGTGGACGACCTCCGATGCACCGATGTGCTGCGTGATTCCGCCGGCCTCACCAACAGCGACCTTCGTGCTGCGGACCGCGTCCAGGAGGCTGGTCTTGCCGTGGTCGACGTGCCCCATGATGGTCACGATCGGGGCTCGGGTGACCAGGTCCTCGGGAAGATCTTCGCTCCAGGCCGCCGTTCGGCCGCCGTCGTCCGCACC
>JAHFBB010000149.1 GCA_023250255.1 Chloroflexota bacterium
GGGCGGCAATGGTGTTGGCCGCAGGGGTCGCGACCTCCTCGAGCGGACGCAGCTCCTCAGCAGGCGGGTCGGGCCGAGTCACCGTGGCGATCTGCTGGTTGGCGGCATAGTCGCCGGTGTCGCACAGGACGAGGGTGTCCTCGCCATGGTCGTTGAGCACCATGAACTCATGCGCCCCGCTGCCGCCCATGATCCCGACATCGGCACCGACGGCCACCGTCTCCATGCCGAGCCGCCGGAAGATCCGGGTATACGCCTCGTGATGGAGGCGGTACGAGTGGTCAAGGCCCGCCTCGTCACGGTCACAGGAATAAGAGTCCTTCATGACGAATTCGCGGACCCGGATCAGCCCGCCGCGGGAGCGCGGTTCATCGCGGAATTTCGTCTGGAAGTGGTAGACCAGCATCGGCAGCTGGCGGTAACTCTGCACGATATCGCGCAGGAGATCGGTCACGACCTCTTCGTGGGTCATGGCCAGCACCATGTCGCGACCGCCGCGGTCCTTGAATCGGACCATCTCCGGACCGATCTTTTCGTAGCGCCCGGACTCGCGCCACAGGTCGGCGGGGTGGACCACTGGCATCTCCATCTCCTGGCAGCCGATGGCGTCCATCTCCTCGCGGATGACCTGCTCGACCTTGCGGGTGACCCGGAACCCGAGCGGCAGCAGCGAGTAGATCCCCGAACCAAGTTGACGCATGTACCCCGCCCGCACGAGCAACTTGTGGGAGACCATCTCGGCATCCGCCGGGTCGTCACGCAGGGAGGTAAAGAACAGGCTGGATAGGCGCATGGGCCGCCTAGGATACCGGCTCGCCCGCGGGCAGCCGGTGCTCGACCATCCGCAGTTGACCGATCGGGATCATGGCCAGCAACAGCAGACCGATGCTCGCCACCAGCATCCCGTCCAGGCCACGCCAACTGGCAGCGGCCCCCGCCAGGACCGAACCGCTGATCTGCCCAATGGCCAGGAACACCGAGTAGAGGCCCATGATCATGCCCCGCTGACCGGGGAACCCCTCGCTGACGTCAGCAAGCAGACCGATCGCCGCCGGGGTCGCGCCGGCCAGGACGAAGAGTCCGCCGAGGGCGATCGCGGTCAGGGCAAACTGGACTGCCACCGGCCAGCCCGCTGAGTGATTCAGGGCGAGCAGGGTGACCATGAACACCAGGCCGCCGCCCAGGCCGAACGAAATGATCGTCGTCCGCCGGAAGCGGCGGAACCGGCTGCCCCAGTAGAACAGGCCCACGAAGAACACCCCCAGCAACAGGCCCAGCGCCAGGCTCACCTGCCACGGCTCGAGTCCGGCCATGAGGGTCTGGTCGGGGAAGGTGGGGAGGGACGGGTCGCGCTCGACGAGCTGGAACACCGTCTGGGTACTCCACGCTCCCAGGATGGCATTGAGCACGATCCAGGTCGGAGCAAGCAGCCAGACCGCGGGATTGGTCAGGACCTGCCGATAGGCTCCCAGGCCGGGACGGTCACCAAATGCGGGATCGGACTCGGCCAGGTGACGGTCGGTCAGGTCGGCCACGCCGTAGCGGAAGATGAGGAACGAGATCCCGTAGACCCCTGCATTGACCAGGAAGGCGGTCGTCCCCAGGGGCGAATAGAGGAACCCGGCCGCCACCACTCCCAGACCGATGCCGACCAGGGTTGCCGCCTCGAAACGCGCCACCACTCGGCCACGAAGGGCCTGGTCGCCGGACGTTGCCAGGGCGATATAGCCCAGCACCGACGGCACCGAGGCCGCAGCCGACAGCCCCTCGATGAAGCGATAGAGCGCCAGCAGCGGGACGCTGGTGGTGAACGCGGTGGCCACCACCGCCCCGGCCCCGAACAATGGACCGGGCTGCATGACCCGGTGTGCCCCGATCCGATCGGACAACCAGCCGAAGAATGGTGAGCCGATGAGTTCGGCGGCGTAGTACAGCGCCGCAATGACCCCCGCGGTGAACGCGGTCACGGCCACGCCGCCGAACTCGGGGAGGTCGGCGAGGTAGTAGAAGATGAGCGTGCCGGTCAGTCCCGTCGCGAAGCGCAGGGTGAAGGTCCCGAGCAGAACGGCACGCAGTGAGCCAGCCACGGAGCCGCGAGTCTACCCGGCCTTCCCCGCTTGACCGACCGGCCCGGGGACGGCACCGTTGGCGCCACCTTCACGCCACACGAGGTCCTCATGGCATCGCGCGTCATTCATTTCGAACTCCCGGCCGACGATCCGGATCGCTGCGCCGCGTTCTACCAGGCCGCCTTTGGCTGGACTGTCCAGAAGTGGGACGGCCCAACGCCCTACTGGATGGTGGGAACCGGGCCGGACGGAGAGCTGGGAATCGACGGCGGCATTGGTCCGCGCAGTGGCCCCGAGGACCAGGTGACCAACACCATTGGCGTTGACGACCTGGATGCAGCCGTCGCCGCGGTGGTCGCCCACGGCGGGACGGTCACCCGGCCGCGCGGTCCGGTGCAGGGGATTGGCTGGCTGGCCTACTGCACCGATACCGAGGGGAACCCCTTCGGCGTGTTGGAGTCAGACCCGGAGGCTCGCTAGGGCCTCCTCAGATCAGGCGGTGGCGCCCAGGCCGCCGAGGGCCTCGAGGCCGAAGGCGGCCTCCAGGGCCTCCATCGGTCGAAACCCAACCGCCGCCTTCGGCGGGGCGCCCTTCTGGAAATAGCCCACGGTCGGGATGCTCATGATTCCGTAGTGCGAGGCGGTGTGCGGGTTGGCGTCGACGTCGAGCTTGTAGACGTCCACCTGGCCGGCGTACTTCTCGGCGATCTTGTCGATCTCGGGAGCGACCAGTCGACACGGTCCGCACCAGGCGGCCCAGAAGTCGACGATGACCGGCTTGTCGGCATTGAGCACCAGTTGATCGAAGGTGGCATCGGTCACTGCCTGGACGGTGGACATTGGACAGGATTCCTTTCGGGGTGAGTGGCGGGGTTCAGCCGGCAACCCGCTGCAGGGTTCGGTACAGCTCCAGGATGCCGGGATCCGCGAGCCGATAGAAGACGGTGCTGCCCTCCCGCCGAGTGGCCACGACGCCGGCCGAGCGCAGGATCGACAGATGCTGGCTCATGTTCGGAATCTGGCAGCCGACGTCGCGGGAGAGATCGCTGACCGAGCGCTCGCCGGTTGCCAGCAGGTCCACCACGCACAGGCGTTTCGGATCGGCCAGGGCGCGGGCCACGGCGGCTCCGCGATCCAGGGAGAAGGCTGCAGCGGTCATCGCCGCGACTATCTCACTGTTTGCGCAATGACGCAAGTCATTTCCGCGCCGCGGTGCGACACGCTAGGTGTCGCGGGCCATCCGGAAGATCTCGGCATGAATATCTTCCTCAACTGCCCGTGGTGCGAGGACGAGGTCGCCTTCATGGTTGATCAGGACCGTGACGAACTCATCTGCAGCGCCTGCTCGACCAGCTTCGACCTCGCCCCGGATCCGGCGGTGACCTTCGCCCTGTTGTACGCCGCGGCCTGACCGCAGCGGCGTCCTCAGGCTGGAGTCGCCAGGATCTCGATCGTCTCGATCCCGTCTCCGGGCTTCGGATCACGGCCCGGGTCGCGCTCGCGCAGCGAGCGCACCACGTCCATGCCGGACCGGACCTGGCCGAAGACGCTGTGCTTGCCATCGAGATGCGGGGTCGCGGCGAAGGTGATGAAGAACTGGCTGCCGTTCGTTCCCGGGCCGGCGTTTGCCATCGACAGCACCCCGGGCCCTGCATGGCGCAGCGACGGGCTGAACTCATCGCCGAACTGGTAACCCGGGCCACCGCTGCCGGTGCCGGTCGGATCGCCTCCCTGGGCCATGAATCCGGGGATCACCCGGTGGAAGGTCGTGCCGTCGTAGAAGCCG
>JAHFBB010000150.1 GCA_023250255.1 Chloroflexota bacterium
CCTCTGCGGTTCCGATTGATCGATGAGCCGAGCGTCTCGCGCGGTTGAGGCCGGCGTCGCCGCCGATGCCGATACCCTCCGCGCCCTCGAGTTCGCGGCGATCACGGCGCGGCTCGCAGAGCTGACGGCTTTCGGACCCTCCCGCGAGCTCGCGCTGGCCACGGCCCCTGTGGGCGACTCGGTCCACGTGGGCCTGTTGAACGATCAGACCGATGAGGCCGCTCGACTGGTCGATGGTCAGTCGCAGGCGGGCATCGGCGGTGCCCGGGACATTCGACTGGCGATTGATCGCGCGTCTCGCGGCGGGCGGTTGACGACCGATGAGTTCCTGGCGGTGGCCGACACGGCGCGGGCAGCCGGCCAGTTTCGTGAGCGGCTTCGTGAGTGGCGGCTGCCGCAGTTCGCTGCCCTGCGCGACGACCTCGATCCGGAGACTGCCCTGCGGGAACGGATCGAGCGCAGTGTCGACCCGGCCGGCGAACTCCTCGACTCGGCCTCCGCCCAGCTCGCCAGCCTGCGGAAGCGCATGCGGACAGCCCAGGACCGGGTGCGGGACCGGCTCAACGCCATGCTGCGCTCCACCGAACTTGCTCCGGCCATCAGCGAGCCGATCATCACCATCCGCGCCGGGCGATACGTCATCCCGGTTCGGACCGAGGCAAAAGGCCGGATCAAGGGGATCGTCCACGACCAGAGCGCCTCGGGAGCGACACTGTTCGTCGAGCCGTTGACCGTCGTGGACCTCAACAACGCCTGGACGACCGCCGGCCTCGAGGCGAACGCGGAAGAAGAGCGAATCCTCGAATCGCTGTCGCGCGATGTCGAGGCTGCGGCACCGCGATTGAGCGCGTCATTGGCGGCGTTGGCGCGCGCGGATCTGTGGATCGCCCGAGCCAGACTGGCCGCCGAACTCGATGGGGTCCGCCCATCGGTCAGCCCGGATGCCGCCGAACTGCTGTCTGCCAGGCATCCCTTGCTCGGTGACGGGGTGGTGCCCATTGATATCCGGCTTGGTGATCGCTTCGGCTACCGGGCGGTGGTGGTCACCGGTCCGAATACCGGCGGCAAGACGGTCGCCCTCAAGACCCTCGGACTGCTGGTCCTCATGCACCAGGCTGGACTGCGGGTACCCGCGGCGGACGGGGCACGTCTGCCGGTGTTCTCGCGGGTGATGGCCGATATCGGCGATGAGCAGAGCATCGCCCAATCGCTGTCGACCTTCTCCGGGCACCTGCGCCATGTGATCGGATTTCTGGCAGCCGCCGGCGGCGAATCGCTGGTGCTGCTCGACGAGATCGGCGCCGGTACCGATCCAGCCGAAGGGTCCGCGTTGGCCATGGCCATCGTCGATCGGTTGCTCGAGGCCGGGGCCATGGTCGCCGCGACCACCCACTCGGCCGAGCTGAAGATGTACGCCGAAGCAACCGCGGGTGTGACCAATGCGGCGGTCGAATTCGACGTGGCCAGTCTGCGACCCACCTACCGATTGATCATTGGCCTGCCGGGCGCGTCGCAGGCATTTGCCATTGCCGAGCGGCTGGGCCTGCCCGAGGTGGTATTGGCCGACGCGCGCACCCGGCTGTCAGCCGAGCATGTGAATCTCGAGGAGACCCTGGCCGCCCTGCGCCGACGAGGGGAGCTTCAGGCCGAAGCGCTGACGGCCGCGTCGGAAGAGCGGACAACGGCCCGTGCCGAACGAGAGCGGGCGCAGTCCGGTGTCGAACAGGCACGCCGCGAGGCTGCCCGAATGCTGAATGATGCGCGACAGGCCGCTGACGAGATGCTGGCCCGAGCGGAGCGCGAGGCTGCCCAGGTGGAGCGCGATCTTGCTCGCCAGTCGCGCCGCCTGCCAGCGGTTGCTCCGGTCACCGGCCGCGCCCGGGCCTCGGCGGCGCGGGCCGCGCTGGCAGCCGAACCTTTACCGGAGGCGCCGTCGCCCGACGACGAGCCAAGCGTTCAGCCGCGGATCGGGCTCTGGGCGCGCAGTCGAACGCTCGATCGGGTGGGCCGGATCAGCGCGGTCAGTGGTCGGACCGGTCGGCTGACACTGGAAACCGACGGTGGGCGGCTGGTCATTCCGGCCGAGGATGCGGTTGTCGTACCCGAACCAGGCGCGCAACCGGTTGTCGCCGATGCGTCGGCTGCGGAACTTCGCCGCCAGGCGGCGGCCGTCGTGAATCCCGTCCTCGACCTGCGCGGCGAGCGGGTGGAGGCGGCTCTCGAGCAACTGGCAGCCTACCTCGATCAGGTCTTGCTGGCCGGCCTCGACGAGGTGCGCATTATTCATGGCGCCGGAACCGGCGCCCTCCGTCGATCGATTCGCGAGACCCTGGCTGAGCATCCCCGGGTGCGGAGCGCCCGCAGCGGCAGGCGCGAGGAGGGCGGCGACGGAACGACAGTTGTCGAACTGTGATCAGGGTGTCGGGCTGGGCGTCGGGCTGGCCGTGGGGCTCGGCGACGGGATGGGCGTTTCGGTTGGGATGATGGTCGGTTCCGGTGTCGCTGTCGGCGTGGGTGACGGTGACGGAATCGGTGTGGAAGTCGGCACCTCGCCGGGCACGCAGGTTTCGGTGGGAGCCAGGGGGACATCAAGCGGGACGACGAATCGCCGCGGCAGCTCCGCCTCGCGCCCGATCCAAGTCTCGATCCAGGCGATGTTGGACGCTTCCCAGGCCGGCCGGCCGGCGTCCCAGCCCACGAGGTCGAGGTACACCTTCAACTCTGGATCGGCGACCGCTGGGGGACCGGGATCGGGTGGACCTCCCGGATTCCCGGGCGGGCCGCCCGGTGTCGGCGAGGAGCCCGGGCTCGGAGAGGCGGTCACGAAATCTCCGCAGCCGTCCATCCAGATCTTGCCGGTCTCCGCCTCGACGGCCAGTTCCCGATGCCGGTCGTCCTGGGCATTCGGCACCGTTCCGGGCATGAAGATCTCGGTGACCGTCTTGGTCGTGAACTCGCCGGGCGCCATCCCGCTGTAGGCGTCCACGACGAATTCGGTGATGTCGGCAGGACGGACGAAGTCGCGGACCGGCAACGCGTTGGCGGCGGTTACCTCGGACATGTAGTCGTGCCAGATCCAGGTCGGTCCGTCCGCCGCAAAGACCGAATCGATGGCTGAATAGTCCGAGTTTCCGATCCAGACCCCGGTCACAATGGCACCCTCGTCCAGCGCCGGGTCAGCGTCCGCAGCGAGATAGCCGAACGCCTGGAGATCCTTGAAATCGGTGGTGGTGCCGGTCTTCAGGGTCGCCGGCCGTCGGCCGTCATCGGTCCGCAGCTGGAACCGCGGCCCCCACAGGGGGTTCGTGTTCGGATCGGTGTTGTCGGCCAGGATGTCGGTAGTCAGGTAAGCCGCGCCGGTGGAGATGGCCTGGACGGGTGCCGGGTGGTCGGTGGCATGATCGTAGATGACCACGCCGTGGGCATCGGTGATCCGTTCGATCATGTACGGCGGCATGAGTTGCCCTCCGTTGGCCAGTGCACCGTACGCGCCCGCCAGGTCGAGCATCCGCACGCCGATGGTGCCCAGGGTGAGGGACGCAACCCGCGGGTCCTGGCTGGGATCCCATTTCAGCCCAAGGCGTTCGGCCTGGGCGACCACGTTGTCGGTGCCGATGACCTGCTGGGCCTTGGTGACTGGAATGTTCAGCGAGTACTTCAAGGCGTCCCGGGCGCGGACCGGGCCGCGTTCCCGATGGTCGGCATCGTGAACCTGGTAGCCCGATACGATCTCGGTGGAAACGTCCATGAACATGGTGGCCGGGGTCATGTCACCGCGTTCGAAGCCCGTTGCCCAGGTGAGTGGTTTGAACGCCGAACCACTTTGACGGTAGGCCACCCCGGCGA
>JAHFBB010000151.1 GCA_023250255.1 Chloroflexota bacterium
ACCCGTTCCACCGCCCAGTCGAGAGCGGCCTGATCAAAGTCGGGTAGCGGCGTGTAGGCACCCATGCCGCCGGTGTTCGGCCCCTGGTCCCCATCGGCCAGGCGTTTCGCATCCCGGGCAGCCACCAGCGGAATGACCGTCCGGTCGCTGATCAGTGCAAAGGCCGAGACCTCGGGCCCTTCCAGGCGCTCCTCGAGCAGGACCGGCCCCTCCCATCCGTCGAGGACCGCGGCCGCCTGGTCAAGCGATTCGGCGACGACCACGCCCTTTCCGCCGGCTAATCCGTCGGCCTTGATCACCGGCGGTCGTTCGCGGCCAGCGAGGCCGGCACGGGCCATGGCAGGCGTCGGGAACGATTCGGCGGGGCCGGTGGGTACGCCGGCCCGGGCCATCTGGCGTTTGGCATAGGACTTCGACCATTCGAGCCGGGCGGCCGCGCGAGTTGGGCCAAAGACGGTCATGCCCGCCGCACTCAGTGCGTCCGCAATCCCGGCGGCCAGCGGTCCCTCCGGGCCAACCACCACCAGGGTCGGCTTAACGCTCCCGGCATGGGCCACCACCGCGGTCGCATCGGTGACGTCGAGGTCCGGAGCCGTCGGAGCGAAGGTGGCGATTCCCCCGTTTCCCGGTGCCACCGATACCTCGGCGACCGAGTCGTCGCGCGCCAGCCGCCAGGCCAGCGCATGTTCACGGGCCCCCGAGCCGAGGACCAGGACGCGATGCCCGGCCACCTGGCTCAGGAACCGGGGGATGGCTGGGGTACGCCGGTCAATGCCGCCAGGGCGTTCAGAACGGAGGCCAGCTGATCGATCTTGTCCTGATACAGGCCGAGGTCGCCGTCAGCCAGCGCCTGCTGGGCCGCCGCGTACAGGGTTTGCGCCAGTGCGACCAGTGAGGCAGCATCCGTGGGAAGTTCACCGCCACCGCCGCCACCGCCGCCGGGATCGGGGATCTCGGCCTGTCCAAGCAACTGGCGAAGGGCAACGTCCATCGAATCAGCGAACGCAATCCGGGTGTTCGAGGCGAGGATCACTCGCTTGAATTCGGGGAATGCCGACTGGGTTGAGCGCAGGTAGATGGGCTCGACGTACAGGATCGAGTCGCCCATGGGCAGGACCAGCAGGTCGCCGCGCACCACATCCGAGCCTGCCTGACTCCACAGGGTGAACTGCGAGCTGATCCGCGAATCCTGGTTGATCCGGGCCTGAATCTGCTCGGGGCCAAGGGTCGTGGTGTCCGACGGGAAGCGGAACGCAATCCGCTGGCCGTAATGGCCGGGGTCCATGCGGGCCGCCACCCAGGCGATCATGTTCGGTCGACTGGCTGCCGAGAGCGGCTGGATGAGCACGAATTCGGAAGCCGACTGACCGGGAATCCGCATGATCACGTAGTACGGCTCGACGATCCGCGAGTCGCCGCTGACATCGGTCTGTTGGTTCGGGAACGCCCACCGGTCGTCCTGGTTGTACAGGATGGTCGCGCCGCTCTCGTCAGGGGTGACGTGGTAGAGCAGATACGTCTCGTTCTGGGCGGTGAACAGGTCCTCGGGGTAGCGCAGGTGAGCCACCAGGTCGGGTGCCATTGCGGACGCGGGCTCGAACAGGCTGGGGAAGATGCGCTGGTAGGCTGCAATGATCGGTTCGTCGGGATCCATCACGTAGTAATGGGTGTCGCCGGTGTAGGCATCGACCACCACCTTGACCGAATTGCGCAGGTAATTCGCCCCGGCAAATGGGGAGTCGGCGGGCAGAGGTTGAGCGTTCGGGTACCGCCCGGTCAGGGTGTACGCATCCCAGATCCAGACGAGTTTCTCGTTGACGCTGACCAGGTATGGGTCGCGGTCGTAGGCCAGGAAGGGGGCGAGTTCAGGCACCCGCTGGTCGAGCGCTCGGCGGAAGAGGATCTGCGAATCCGCGGTCTGCTGGTCTGTGATCAGGATGTTCAGGTCGCCAAAACGAATGGCGAACAAGAGCCGATTCACGAAGCTGCCGAGGTCCACCCCGGCCTCGCCGGTCCACGAATTGGTCGCCGAACCCTCGGCGCCCAGCGGGTAATCGAACTCGGGGGTCCGGGTGCGGACTACCACGTATGAAGACGTCTGCTCACCGAAATAGATGCGTGGCTCGCCGATGGGCAGGTCGGGGTTGCGATTGATGCCGCTGATCAGGTAGTCCGGCTGCCCCTCCGGCGTAATGGCGTTGACCGGGACGGCCGTCAGCCCATACCCGTGGGTGAAGACCAGTCGCTGGTTCGTCCACGTCTGGGCGGTTTCGGCCAGCCGGTCCGATGCCATCTCACGGCCGGACAGCATGAGTTGCCGCTGTTCGCCGTCAATGGTGTAGCGGTCGATGTCGACGTCGTTGAACAGGTAGTACTGCCGCAGGATCTGCTGCTGGCCAAAGGTCGTCAGCAACGGTCGGTAATCCCACAGCCGGATGTTCGACAGCGTGTCGGCGTTGTCCTCGAACAGCGCTTGGCTGAGCGGTTGTTCTCCGGTGAAGGTCCGCGCTTCGATGGCGTCCAGGTCGAAGGCGGCACGGGTGGCCGCGATGTGGGCGGCCAGGAACGGACGCTCGACCGCGACCTCGTTCGGCTCGACGCTGAACCGCTGGACGACGGACGGGTACACGCCGCCGACCAGGATGGCCAAGCCCAGCCAGGCGGCTCCCGCCAGGCCAATGAGCCACAGCGTTCGGAACCAGATGTTGGCCAGGAGAAGCGCGGCGGCCACCAGTGCGACCCCCGTCAGGATCGCAAGGGCGGGCACCTGCGCATGGACATCGATATAGGTTGCCGACTGAATGGCGCCGCCCACTCCGCGGGTGGAATAAACCAGGGCCGCGGTCTCGAGCTGATACCCCGCGGCGATCGTCACCAACAGGAACGCTCCCAGGATTGACAGGTGGGCGCGGACCGGGGCCGACAGGTAGAAATTCCGACGCAGGGCCCCGGCGGCATAGGCCACGATCGTCAGGCCGATGATCACGATCAGGGTCGTCACCAGCCAGCCCTGGACGAACTGCCAGAACGGCAGGCCGAACACGTAGAAACCAATGTCCCGCCCGAAGGTGCTGTCAACGGCCCCGAAATTGCCGCCGTTGAGGAACAGCAGGATCTGGGTCCAGTTGCCACTCCAGGCGGCGCCCGACACCAACCCGCCGATACCGATCACGACATACAGCGCCGGACTGATGAAGCCCGAGGCGTCGGGCAGCTCGATGGCGCCGATCCGCCGCACCGGCGCCTGCGGCGCCAGCCGCCGGGCGGCCCACACGCTCACCGCAGCGGGCAGCGCAAAGGCACCGAAGCCAACCGCGAACCAGCCGACGCTTGCCCAGACCCGGGTGGTCAGCACGGCCCGTTGGCCGAGTGCGTCGTACCACATCAGGTCGGTCAGCAGGCCAACGATCCCGCCGACCACCCCGAACACGAACAGCGCCACCACCACCAGGGCGGTGATCCACAGCCAGCGTCTGCCGCCGCCCGGCGTGGCAATCGGCGGAACGCCTCGCGGCCGCCGGGGAGGCGGATGGTCATCTCGCGGCGCGGCATCGCCGTTCGTATGCGGCGGCCGAGGTCGGCCCTCCCGCGCGGCATCTTGTTCCGCCTGGCGGCGCTGCAACTCCTCGAGGACCTTGTCAAACCAGCTGGACATCTCGGGGCCATCGTAGCCCGGATCAGGCCTCGGGGACGGCGGGCGGGTTGACACCGTGGCGACAATCGGGGGCATGCGCGCGCGCATCGGGTCCCGTTTCGGCGTCCTCGGGGTGGCCGCGCTGGTCGCAGCCTGCAGCAGCCCCACCGCCATTCCCTCGGTCCAGCCGACCGG
>JAHFBB010000152.1 GCA_023250255.1 Chloroflexota bacterium
GCGACGTCCTGGACCAGGCGGGAATGACCTTCAGCGGCATCAGCCCCGACGGCCGGCTGGTCGAGTACATCGAGCTGCGCGACCACCCGTGGTTCGTGGCCACCCAGGCGCACCCCGAATTGCGCAGCCGCCCGAACCGTCCTCATCCGCTGTTCCGCGATTTCGTGGGCGCCGCGACCGTGCACGCCGGACTGGTCGCCGAGCCGGCGGACGCCTCGTCCACTACGGCCCGCGGCTAGGCGGCCGGCCGGTCACATGCCAACCGCCACCCGCCGACGGGCCGCGTTTGACCTGGCGGCGTACGAATCGGAGGTTGCCGAATTCGTGGCGGCGCGCGAGGACGCCCTCTATCAGCAGCAGGCGGGCTTCACGCCCGACCTCGATCTTGACCTGCTGTACGCGCGTCACGGCTCGCTCTTCGACCGCCAGGCGGTGGATGAGTTGCGCGCTCGGTCGGGACGCGCCTCTCAGGTTCGTGAACGGTTGCTGCTGGCGTTCGCCACCGATGGTCATCTCGAGCGGGATGTTGCCCCGCTGACCGAGGCCATCGCCCGCGCGCAGGCGACGGCGGTGATCATCTGGCGCGGCCGACCCGTTCCGTATCGGGGCGTGATGAACCTCATTGCCGACACGAGCAGCCGTCGCGATCGGTATGCGTTGCTGAATTCACTCATGGAGGCCGAGGAGGCGATCAATCCGCTTCGCGCACGGCGTCTCGAGCGCATGGCCGAGCTCAGTCGCGAACTGGGCTACCGCGACTACGTGGATCTGGTGGGGCAGACTCGCGGCTATGACCCCGACGCGCTGGTGGAGCCGCTCCGTGACTTCTTGGATGCCTCCGAGACCGTCTATTTCTCCTCCCTGCGGCGCCACCTGGCGCGCATCGAGATCGAAGGCGGCGATGCCAACCTGGCGGATGCGGCCTACCTGTTCCGCGGCATTGGTTGGGATTCTTGGTTTGACGGTGCCCGGCTCACCGCGGTTCTCGAGTCGACCGTCGCCGGGATGGGCCTCGACCTGGGCCTCGATCGCGGCGGAACACTCGACCTCGCCGGCCGGCCGAACAAGTCGCCGCGCGCATTCGTGGCCGGGGTCCGCGTGCCCGGCGACGTCCGCCTGGTCATTCAGCCGCATGGCGGCTGGGACGATTACGCCGCCGCCCTGCATGAGACCGGCCACCTCCTGCACCTGTTGGCGGTGGATCCGGACCTTCCCCCGGCCACCCGCGTTCTCGGTGATCCGACCCTGACCGAGGCGCAGGCGTTCCTGTTCGAGGATCTGGTGGGAGATCCCGAGTGGCTGACTCGTAACCTGCGGATTCCCACCGATAACGCGGCAGCCTTCGCCGACTTCTTTAGCCTGTGGCGCCTGCGCTCGATGCGCCGCACGGCGGCATCGGTCCTGGCGCAATTGCGGATGCATCGAACGACCGATCCCGGCGTGCAGCGCGCCGACTATGCCGGCCTGCTCGGCCTTCTGGGCGGCACGACCGAGCCGGATGCGCTCTACCTCGCGGCCGTGGACGACGGCCTGTACGCCGCGTCGTACGCGCGGGCGTTCATGTTGCGCGGGACGCTGGCCGACGCGCTCGTCGCTCGCCACGGCAGCGGCTGGTGGTCGTCCGCCGAAGCCGGTGGCGACCTGCGAGCTATCTGGCGACGTGGCTTTGCGCAATCCCCCGAGGACGCGATTGCCTCGCTCGGGTATGATCGGCTCGACTGGCGACCGGTACTGCGCCAGATCAGCGCATCGCTCATCGGTGAGATGAGCGGCTACGGCGGGCCGAACATCACGACCCGCGCGGGCACCCGCAAGATCTGATCCACCCGATCGTCCCGTTTCACGCCAATCCTTCGGGATTGCCGCGCCCCGATCGACCCCGGTCGCCCTATCGGCTCCCAGCGAGCCCCACACCCCGCATGGACACCACTACCCAATGAACGACGAATCCCGCCCACCTCGCCGCGGACGCCCGCGACGCCGCCCTGATGGCGGACCCCGCCGCCCGGCCCCGCCCCGCCAGAACTACGGTCGCCGCCGCGACTTCACCGCCACCGGCTACGCCTCGATCTACGCCGCGCCGTATGGGGGCCAGCCGAACGAGGGCCTGACGCTGGCCGAACTCCAGGAGATGCCCCTCGAGGAACTCCAGGAGATGGCGGCCGAACACCAGATCGACTCGACCGACCTGGCGCATTCGGACCTGGTCCTCAAGCTGCTGGACGTGGTCGCTCTCGCTCCGGCGCACCCCGCCCGCCAGAACGACGGGCAGCCCGGCGAGATCACCGGCACCGTCGAACTGGTGGATGACGGGTTCGCCTTCCTGCGGGTGCACGGCGTGATGCCGTCCCAGGACGACCTGTATATCGCCAGCGGCATGGTTCGCCGCTTTGGCCTGCGGACGGGTGACAAGGTGACCGGTCCGACCCGCCCCCCCAAGGACCAGGAGAAGTACTGGGGCCTGCTGCGGGTGGACACGATCAACGGCGTCGATCCCGACGTTGCCCGTCGCCGACCGCACTTCGACACCCTGATCCCGGTCTTCCCCGACGAGATGTTCGATCTGGAGACCGATCAGAAGAACCTGACCCAGCGGCTGGTCAACCTCATCGCCCCCGTCGGCAAGGGGCAGCGCGGGCTGATCCTGTCGCCGGCCAAGGCCGGCAAGACGACCGTGCTGAAGATGATCGCCCACGGAATCACCAAGAACCATCCCGAGGCGCTGCTGATGGTCGCCCTCATTGGCGAGCGTCCCGAGGAAGTGACCGACATGCAGCGCTCGGTCGAGGGCGAGATCTACGCGTCCACCTTCGACGAGCCCACCGAGAACCACACCCGCGTGGCCGAGATGACTCTCGAGATTGCCAAGCGGCAGGTGGAGACCGGCCGCGACGTGGTCATCCTGCTCGACTCCATCACCCGGCTGGCGCGGGCGTACAACCTGGCCCTGCCCGCCTCGGGCAAAACGCTGTCCGGCGGCGTTGACCCGGTGGCTCTCTATCCGCCCAAGCGCTTCTTCGGAGCCGCACGGAACATCGAGGGCGGCGGCAGCCTGACGATCATCGCCACCTGCCTGGTGGACACCGGCTCACGGATGGACGACGTCATCTACGAGGAATTCAAGGGCACCGGCAACATGGAACTCGCCCTGGACCGCAAGTTGAGCGAGAAGCGCATCTTCCCGGCCATCGACGTCCTCCGCTCGGGCACGCGCCGCGAGGAACTCCTCCTCGACGAGAACACGCTCCGGATGACCTGGACCATGCGCCGGATGCTGAGCGCGGTCGGGCCGAACGAGGGGATCGAACTGCTCATGCAGCGCCTGGGCAAGACCAAGAACAACGCCGAGTTCCTCGTCTCGCTCAGCAAGAGCGTCGAGGCCTCCGAGGGCCGCTGAGGCGGCACGCCAACCCATGGACCGATGGCGGCGAACGACTGCCGTCGTCGTGGTCCTCCTGGCCGCGTGCACCGCGACCCCGAGCCCCTCTCCCTCCGAGGCCGAGCCCAGCGCGGTGCCGAGCCCTGGCATGGGCAAGGTCATCCCGGCTCCCGGCTCCGACAGCCGGATCTTCGCGCCGAATCCGATGGCGCTGGTGGTCGCCATTGATCCGGGCCACGGTGGGTGCCTCGACTGGGGAGTGCCCAACCCCCATGACAACCGTGAGGCGAATGCCGAGAAGGCGCTGACCCTGGGCATCGGACTTCGCCTGCGAGATCTCCTCGAGGCGGATGGCCTGACCGTGGTCATGACCCGAGAGACCGATGCCGCACTCGCCGGCGATCTCTACCCCGACCTTGGCTGCCACGGCGCCCCGTTCCGCGATGTGA
>JAHFBB010000153.1 GCA_023250255.1 Chloroflexota bacterium
ACAGCCCGCGTCGCGATGCGCCTCGCCGGCACACGTGCTGGCGCGCTGACCGGTCAACCGCCGGCCGCGAGCGGCGGCCTTCGCCACCACCTCCGGCTCACCCTGCGCGAGACCGCCGCGGAAGATGCCTGGAACTGGGGGGCAGCGCCCGCCTGCGATCGGCGCGCCTTTCTGCGCGGTGTCGTCCTGGGCGCCGGGTCGCTGTCGTTCACCCAGCAGGGCGCTCACGTCGAGTTCGCCCTTACCGACGGCGTCGACGCAGCCAGGCTGCAGGGCTGGCTGTCGGAGATGGGAGTCCGCGCCGGTTCCCGAGTACGGCGCGCTCGACGGGTCGTCTATCTCAAGGGCTTCGATCACATTGCCACCCTGTTGCGGGTGACCGGCGCGAATCGGGCGGTCCTCATCCTCGAAGAGGGCCGGGTCGGCGGTGAGGTCCGCGGGCGCCTGAATCGAGTGCTCAATGCCGAGGCGGCGAATCTCGACCGAACGGTGCGGGCGGCAGAACGGCAGCTCGAAGCGATTGCCACACTCGAGTCGAGTGGCCGGCTGGACCGGTTGCCGGTGGATCTCCAGGAGTCGGCGCGACTCCGGCGACGCGCGCCCGACGCCGATCTGGCAAGCCTCGCCGAGCAGCAGGGGATTGGTCGGTCGGCCCTGAATCATCGGCTCCGACGACTGGTGTCACTGGCAGCGGAGGTCACGAACTGAGCCCGTTGCGACGTGCCCTGGTGGTGGCCAACTGGAAGATGAACCCCGATCGGCAGACCGATGCCGTCGCACTCGCGCTGGCGGTGGCCGATGGCGTTGTGGGGATCGATGCCGAGGTCGTCCTCTGTCCGCCGACCATTTGGTTGCTCGCGGTTGCGGCGGCCGTTGGTCCTCGTATCGGGATTGGGGCGCAGACGGTCAACCCTGCGCCCCGCGGCGCTTTCACCGGCGAAACGTCGGCGACCATGCTTGAGGGCCTCGCCGCCTATGTGATCGTTGGTCACTCGGAACGTCGGGGGGCGGGCGAGACCGATGGACTGGTTGCGCGCCAGGCAGTCAGTGTCCGCGCCCACGGCATGGTCCCGATCGTGGCTGTCGGCGAGACCGCCGACGAACGGACCGCGGGCCATACCCTGGCCGTCGTGTTTCGCCAGCTCGGCACCGTGCTCGATGTACTCGCGGCCGACCACGGACCGCTGGTTGTCGCGTACGAACCGGTATGGGCCATTGGTTCCGGGACGCCGGCGACCGGTGCCGATGCGCAGGCCGTGGCAGCCGCCCTGCGCGGGGAACTCCGGTCGCATGCGCGGGGCCTGGCCGATGACAGCCGGATCCTGTACGGCGGCAGCGTGACGGCCGCCAACGCGCACGAGTTCTTCGGCCAATTGGATATCGATGGGGCGCTGGTTGGCGGTGCGTCCCTTGAGGCGGAGACGTTCATCGCGCTCGCCCGGGCCGCCGGCTGACCATGACCGCCGGACACGGGGGCGGGCCGGTCGTCCTGTGCATTCTTGACGGATTCGGCATCGGCGACGACCCGGGTCGCGACCCCCTCCTGTCAGCCGCGCGGATGCCCAACTGGAATCGGCTCATCGCGACCTGGCCGCACGCTCGGCTGAAGGCGGCCGGCGAGGCGGTAGGCCTGCCACCGGGTCAAATGGGCAACAGCGAGGTTGGTCATCTCAACCTGGGCGCTGGATTTCCGGTTCTCCAGGATCTGCCGCGGATCAATCGGGCCCTGGCGGACGGTTCATTCTTCTCGAATACCGCCCTGCTGGCTGCCGCCCAGCGCGCCTCCACCGGTCCCGGACAGCTCCACCTCATGGCGCTACTCGGTCCCGGCGGGGTGCATGCCGTCGATGATCATCTGCTCGGGATGGTTGAGCTGGCGCACCGCCAGGGGGTGCCCGCCGAGCGGGTGCTCATCCACCTGATCACCGACGGCCGGGACACGCCGCCGCAATCCGCTGCTGGTTTCCTGCGTACCTTGCTGTCGGCGATCGTGGATAAGGCGCGAATCGCGACCGTGGCAGGCCGGTTCTGGGCCATGGATCGCGACCAGCGATGGGAGCGGACCGCCCGCGCCTATGCGGCCATCGGACACGCTGACGCACCCCGGTACGCCTCGGCGGGGGCCGTGCTTGCGGACGCCGTTGGCAAGGGTGTCGGCGATGAATTCGTGGAACCGGCAGTGGTGGGGGAGTACGCCGGACTGGGGGACGGCGATACCTTCGTCCATCTGAACTTCCGCGCCGATCGGGCCCGCCAATTCACCCGTGCCCTGGCCCTTGAGTCATTCGACGACTTTGACCGGGGAACGCGACCGTCTAAGCTGGCGGTCACCACCCTGACCGAGTACCAGGACCGGTCCGAGTTGCCGGTGGCGGTGGCCTTCCCACCGACGGAGGTGGCCTCACTGGCCGGACATCTGGCGGCGCACGGCCTCCGCCAGCTGCACGTTGCCGAAACCGAGAAGTACGCGCACGTCACCTACTTTTTCAACGGCGGCCGCGAGACGCGCTTCCCCCGCGAGGACCGCGTGCTGGTTCCCTCTCAACGCGATGTCCCGACCTACGACCTCGCCCCGGAGATGAGCGCAGAACCGATCACCGAGGTCGTCATCGAGGCGCTCGCCGCCGGCACCCATCGGTTCATCGTGGTGAACTACGCGAACGCGGACATGGTCGGCCACACCGGCGACTGGCAGGCAGCCGTTACCGCCGCGGAAGTCGTCGATCGCTGTATCGGACGCCTGGCCGATGCCGTTTCCACCCACGGGGCCACGCTGCTCATTACTGGCGACCACGGCAACATCGAGCAGATGCGCGACGAAGACGGCCACCCCCAGACCAAGCACACGACCTCGGATGTGCCGCTGGTCGTGGTTGGCGCTGCGGTCAGCGGCGCGTCGCTGGCAGATGGAGCGTTAGCGGACGTTGCCCCCACGATCTGCGCCTTACTGGGCCTGACCGCCGGTCCTGGGATGACCGGACGCGACCTGTTCGCGCCATCGGTCTCCGCTGACCCGACCGAGACTGGTTGAACGGAACGGCTGGTATACTCCGCCGCCGTGAACGGCCTTGTCATCGCCCAGTCCATCCTGGCCATTGCCCTGGTCGCCGCCATCCTGCTCCAGCAGCGCGGTGCCGGCATCGGCGGCGCTTTCGGTGGCGAAACCACCGCTTACCGCAGCCGGCGCGGCATTGAGCGAACCCTGTTCCGGCTCACCGTCGTCCTGGCGGCCCTGTGGTCGGCCCTGTCATTCGCCGTCCTGGTGGTCGGTCCGTCGGTCTGAACGGGCGGTGCTAGAATCGCCGTCCCCAGCGGCCAGTGGCCACTGCGGGGTTCGGGCCGAGGTGGCGGAATAGGCAGACGCGCTAGGTTCAGGACCTAGTGACCATTACGGTCGTGTGGGTTCAAGTCCCTCCCTCGGTACCACGCCTGCCCAGGTGGCGGAATTGGTATACGCGTACGTTTGAGGGGCGTATGAGGCAACTCATCCGGGTTCAAGTCCCGGCCTGGGCACCACCCTCCACCTGACAGACCGATGGCGCCGCTCCGTCCCCGAGCGGCGCGAGTTTCCCTCAGCACCGGGCGGTTAGCTCAGTTGGTTAGAGCGCCTCGTTTACACCGAGGAAGTCGGGGGTTCGAGTCCCTCACCGCCCACCACACCCAGGTCCGGGCGCTGGTACGATCATCCCTCTCACAGTCGTACTCGATCGGAGCGCCCCATGGACTGGCTGCCCATTGTCCTGATCATCGTCGTGGTCCTGTTGGTCGTCTGGGCCATCGCCATTTACAACGGATTGGTTCGCCTGAAAAACCAGGTCGACGA
>JAHFBB010000154.1 GCA_023250255.1 Chloroflexota bacterium
AGCGACGCGGCCAGCAGATCCGGGTCGACGCGTCCGTGGCGGTCGACCTCGAGATAGGTGACGGTGAAGCCGAACCGCTCGAGTTGGGCGAACGCGCCAAGCACGGCCTGATGCTCGACAGTGGTGGTCACCAGGTGTCGCCCGCGGGCGCTCGCCGCCCAGGCTGCACCCCGAATGGCGAGATTGTCCGCCTCGGTGCCGCCGGCGGTGAACACGATCTCCCGCGGCTTGGCACCCAGGACCCGGGCCACCGTCTCACGGGCGTCGTCGAGGCCGGTCCGTGCCGCCCGGCCGAAGGCATGCGGGGAGGAGGCATTGCCGAAATGGGTGGTCAGGTACGGTGTCATGGCGGCCAGCACTTCCGGACGCAGGGGCGTCGAGGCAGCGTGGTCGAGGTAGATGGCCATGGTGCCGCCGATTATGGCGCTCCGGCAGCCAACGAGGAGGACCGATGATCGTTCGCAGCCTGGACGACGTGGAAGGCACCGATCGGGACGTGGCCGGTGACGGTTGGCGGAGCCGGAGACTCCTGCTCCGCGAAGATGGCATGGGCTATTCGCTGCATGACACCACCGTGGCTGCCGGGTCGCAGCTCGAACTGGAATACCGGCACCACTACGAGGCGTGTTACGTCCTGGAGGGCGAGGCGGAGATCACCGAACTGGCGTCCGGCACGTCCTGGCACCTCGGTCCGGGCACCGTCTACGCCCTCGACCAGCATGATCACCACACCCTCGAGGTTCGATCGGATCTTCGGCTGGTGTGCGTCTTCAACCCGGCCCTGCGCGGGACCGAGCGCCACGTCGGTGGCGGCTACGAGCCCTCCGATCCCTGAGGATCCGCCAGCCGAAGGCCGAGTTCGGCGAGTTGGTCGGGGTGAATCGGTGACGGTGCACCGAGCATGAGGTCGCTCCCCGACTGCGTCTTGGGGAAGGCCATCACCTCGCGGATGTTGTCCTGATCGGTCAGCAGGGCTGACCATCGGTCCAGACCGATGGCGATCCCGCCGTGCGGCGGCGCCCCGAATTCGAGGGCATCGAGCAGGGCACCGAACTGCTCCTGCATGCCCTGGTCGGAGTGGCCCATCAGCCGGAATGCGCGTTCGAGAACGTCGCGGCGATGGATCCGGATGCTGCCGCCACCCAGCTCCCAGCCGTTCAGGGCCAGGTCGTACTGCTGGGCATCGACCGAAGCCGGATCGCTCTCCATCCGGTCGAGCTGGTCCCAGACCGGCGCACTGAACGGGTTGTGGGTCGCGTCCCAGCGGTTGCCCTCGGCGTCCCATTTGAACATCGGGAAACGCGCCACCCAGGTGTACGCCAGCACGCCCGGCTGGCGGAGCCCCATCCGATTGCCGAGTTCGATGCGGACCCGCCCGAGGGCTTCGGCGGCGTGGATCCGGTCCGCGTCGGCCACGAGCAGGATGAGATCGCCCGGGTTCGCCCCGGTTGCTTCGAGGAGGCCCTGGCTGATGGTCAATGACAGATGCCGAGCGATGGGCCCGGACAGGGCGCCATCGGTCTCGACCGCCAGGTGGATGAGGCCGCCCGCCCCGTGACGGACCGCCAGCTCGGTCAATTCGTCGACCTCGCGGCGGCTGAAGGTGGCACCACTGGGCGCCACCAGCCCGAAGATCGCCCCGCCACCTGCCAGGGCATCATCGAGGAACCGGAGGCCGCTCTGGCGGAGCACCTCGGTGACCTCCGCCAGTTCCATGCCGAAGCGGATGTCGGGCTTGTCGGAGCCGTAACGAGCCACCGCCTGGGCGTAGGTGAACCGCGGGAACGGCTCGGCCAAAATCGGCCGGTCGGGCAGAACCTCATGGGTGACGGCGCGGACCATGGACTCCACCGTGTCCATCACCTGCGCTTCGCTGACGAAGCTCATCTCGATGTCGATCTGGGTATGTTCCGGCCCACGATCGGCACGGAAGTCCTCGTCGCGGTAGGCCCGCGCAAGCTGGTAGTAGCGGTCGTAGCCGGCCACCATCAGCAACTGCTTGAGGATCTGCGGCGACTGGGGAAGCGCGTAGATCTTCCCTGGCTGCAGGCGGCTGGGAACGACGAAGTCGCGCGATCCCTCGGGGGTGGACCGGATGAGCGTTGGCGTCTCGATATCCACGAAGCCAACGCCCTCGAGATGGCGACGAACCGCGCTCGACAGGCGTCCGCGGAACAGCATCCGACCCTGCAGCGACGGGCGGCGCAGATCGAGATAGCGATGGGTCAGCCGAACTGATTCGTCGAGACCGGCCTGCTCCTCGTTGATGTAGAACGGCGGCACCTTGCTCGGGTTGAGCACGCTGAACCGCTCCACGGCCACCTCGATCGCACCGGTTGCCAGTTCGGCGTTGGCCGTGCCGGCAGGTCGCTCGCGAACGACCCCCTCCACCTGGATGACCCACTCGTTGCGCGCGTCCGCCGCGGCGCCATGGGCCTCGGCGGCGTCGTCCAGATTGGTGACGACCTGGGTGATGCCGTACCGGTCGCGCAGGTCGATGAACGTGAGATGGCCGTGATCACGCCGACGGTGCACCCAGCCGGCCAGCGTCACCCGCTCGCCGACGTGGGCGGCGCGCAGGTCGCCGCAGGTGTGGGAGCGGAAGGGCGGCTCGGAGGACATGGGCTGCGAATGGTAGCCGAGGCCGGTTGGCTCAGACCTCGCGGGTGGCTTCCGCCACCTCGTCGAGCGCGACCTCGCGCTGGGAGCCCTCCGCCAGATCCCGAAGCACCACCCTGCCACGCGTCAATTCCTCACCGACGATCACCGCCCAGCGCGCGCCGAGTTTGGCCGCGCTCTCCAACTGCTTGCCGAGCTTGCGGTCACTGCCATCGGGACGGGCGCGCAGCCCGGCCTGACGGAGGGCGCCCACAACCACCAACCGCTCGGCGACGTCAGCAGGATCGGTGCCCACGACCATGACCAGCGGCTGGCTCGGGCTGCCCGGAGCACCGGCCGCCTGCATCGCCAGCACCACCCGGTCGAGACCGATGCCGAAGCCGATGCCCGGCGTTGGCTTTCCGCCGAGCAGTTCGACCAGTCCGTCGTATCGCCCTCCCCCGGCCAGGGCATCCTGGCTTCCCTCGCGGCCGGCGGGGAACAGTTCAAACGTGGTTCGGGTGTAGTAGTCAAGGCCGCGGACGAGCCGGTGGTCGAGTTCGTAGGCGACGCCCAATCGGTCCAGCATGCCCGTCATGGTGGCGAAGTGCTCCCGACAGGGGTCGCACAGGTGGTCGAGCGCCCGCGGCGCCCCGGCGGCCACCTCCGGGTCGAGTCCCCGGTCATCGAGAACCCGCAGCGGATTCGCGTCGAGCCTTCGGAGGCTGTCGGCCGTCAGGCGGGACCGATGGACCGTGAAGTACTCGATCAGCGCCGCCCGGTACCCCGGGCGGCAGGTGGCATCGCCGATCGAGTTCAGATGGACGCGGACCTCGGGGATACCCACCGCCGCGCAATACCGGACGGCCATCTCGATCAACTCGGCATCGACCGCCGGCCCGGGATCGCCGATGACCTCGACGTCCCACTGGCTGAACTGCCGGTAGCGCCCCGCCTGGGGACGGTCATAGCGGAACATCGGGCCGAGCAGCCAGACCCGGAGCGGCCCTGGGCGGACGTGCAGCCCGTGTTCGAGGTACGCCCGAACGATGCCGGCCGTCGGTTCGGGCCGGAGCGCCCATCCCGGCTCGTCCTCGTCGATGCCGGCCGCCCGGCTGACCCGGAACAACTCTTTGGCGGCAGCATCGCTGCCCTCGCCGAGGCCCCGCTCGAACAGATCGGCGCGCTCGAACAGGGGCGTATCGATCCGCTCGAACCCCG
>JAHFBB010000155.1 GCA_023250255.1 Chloroflexota bacterium
GGAACCGCCGGTCCGCAGGCGGATCTTGCCCAGCGGCAGGTCCATGTCGTCGGCGATGACCAGCAGGTCGACCTCGGGGTCGACGACGCTTCGGCCGACGGCCGCGCGGACCGGCGCGCCGGAGCGGTTCATGAAGCGCAGTGGCTTGATGAGCATGACCGCCTCCCCGTCACGCGACACTTCGAGAACGCTCGCCCCGTCTCGGGTGCTGCCCCCGCTGACCTTCCAGCGGTCGGCGAGCAGATCCACCACCCGGTAGCCGATGTTGTGGCGGGTGAGTCGGTAGTCGGGTCCGGGGTTGCCCAGGCCGCAGATGAGTTTCACGGTGTGGCCGATGGTAGCCCGCTAGGATCGACGGATGCGCGGGCGCGAGGTCGTGGTCATCGGCGGTGGAATCATCGGCTGCTCGGCGGCGACGCTGCTGGCCGAGGGAGGCGCCCGGGTAACGCTGGTGGAGTCCACCGCCCTGGCCAACGGTGCCTCGGGTCGCAACTCCGGATCCATCCAGCACCCGTTCGACCCGGTCCTGGGCGCGCTCCACATCCGCAGCCTGACGCTCTATCGCGACCTCGAGCAGACCGATGCCTTCGGCCTGCCGGCCGAGCCGGCGGGAATCCTGCTGCTGACCCGCGACCTCGACGATGCAGCGCAGCGAGCGGCCGATCTCCAGGACGAGTTTTCCGACCTGGGGGCGGTCGCACTCGATCCGCAGGCAGTGTCGCAGCTGGAGCCCACGATCGCGCCGGGCTGGGCGGCGGTCCTGGTGCACAGCGGCTATCCCACTCGGCCGGACGGAGCCACCCGTGCATGGGTGGCCCGGGCGGCACGGGCCGGAGTGGACATCCGGGTCGGTGCCGGGGCGCGTCCGGTGATGGAGGCAGGTCGAATCGGGGGTATTGACATGACCGACGGCACCCACCTGGCGACGGATGCCGTCCTTCTCGCCGCCGGGCCATGGGTCCCCGACCTGCTCCCGTCAGACGGCTGGCGACCGGCCATCACACGCACCTGGGGTGTCACCGTGCAGGTCCGGCCGGCCGCGGTGCCGAGTCACATCCTGGAGGAGGGAACCGTCCACACGATCAATGTTGCCGGAGGGATGGCAGTCGCGGGGAGCGATGTGCCCAGCATCTTCAGCCTCATGCCCGCTGCAAGCCTGGCAACCATTGGTTCGACATTCGTGGCCACCGAGCCCGATCCGGCGCTTGTGGCTCCGCTGCTGCTCGAGCGCGCTGCCGCCTTCGTGCCGGGCATCGCCTCGGCGGAACTGATCGGATTCCGGGTGTGCGGCCGACCTCAGTCAGCGGACGGATACCCGTTCATTGGTCCGGTGCCAGGGGTCGAGGGGCTGACAATCTGCGCGGGTCACGGCCCCTGGGGGATTTCGACCGGGCCGGCGAGCGCTGAACTGGCGGTGGCCAGCATGGTTTCCGGAACGTCTGTGCCGAACCAGTTGCGAGCGGAGCGCGAGGTTCGGCCGGCCTAGGCCCCCGATCCCACCGCGTGGCCCGCGCGATCGAACAGGGAGCCCGGTTTCCAGCCAACCCCGCGGTGCCGCCGGTGCATGACGCTCATCACCTGGCGCTCGATGTCGCGCATGGCAGCCTCGCCATCGGCCTCGTCGTGGTCGTGACCCAGGAGGTGGAGGGTGCCGTGGACCGCGAGCAGCACCAGTTCCTCCGCCACCGTCCAGTCGCCCTCGGCGACCTGGCGGACGGCCTGGTCGAGATCAATGACCACGTCACCCAGGACGAGCGGGCCAAATCCTCCCCCGTCGTCATCGGCGAAATGAGAATGCCCGCGCTCGACGGTCCACTCGTGGAGGGGGAAGGACAGGACGTCGGTCGGCTCGCGCTCGCCCATGTGATCGAAGTTCAGGCGGGTCATCTCCGGGTCTCCGCACAGCGTCAGTTCGACCTCGGCTTCCCGACTGTCGAGGGCGGCGACAATGGTCTCGAGGACCGCCGCGGAGACCAGGTCCAGGGCGGTCTCGCCGTCCATTGGCTCAACGGCGGCGGCCAATCGGTCATGGCCGACCTTGTCGTGGAACGTGACCGATGAACCCATGACGCCATCCTAGGCCAGCATCGGTCCGGCCTCAAGGGTGTGAGCCAATCAGGCGCTGTCGCGGCGCTCGGTGAGCGGCACGACGTTGTCGGGATAGCGAATCCGCTGGTGGTACATGCCCAGCAACTGCTGGACGAATGCCTCCTTGATCAAACCGATATCCCGCAGGGTCAGTTCGCACTCGCTCAGCTGACCGTCTGCCAGGCGGGCGTCCACGATCCGGCTGACCATCAGCCGGATCTCCGGCTCGTCCTTCGTCTCCAGCGAACGGACCGATGCCTCGACCCCGTCCGACAACATGAGGATCGCCGCCTCGCGACTCTGCGGCTTCGGCCCGGGGTAACGGAAGACCTCATCGTCCACCGCCGTCTCGCCCGCCTCGCGGAGGGCCTTGCCGTGGAAAAAGGCCATCAGCGAGGTCCCGTGATGCTGCGGGATGAAGGCGATCACCTGGATCGGCAGGTGATGCTCGTAGGCCAGATCGATGCCGTCTTTCACATGGGCGGAAATGATCCGCGCGCTGGTCTCGGGGCTCAGTTGATCGTGAATGTTCACTCCGCCGGCCTGATTCTCGATGAACGCCAACGGGTTCTTCATCTTGCCAATGTCGTGGTAATAGGCCGCCACCCGGGCGAGCAGCGGGTCGGCGCCAATGGTCTCGGCAGCCCGCTCGGCGAGATTGCCGACCATCACCGCATGGTGGTAGGTGCCCGGTGTTTCGAGCAGCAGCCGGCGCAGGAGTCGATTGGACGGGTTGGCCAACTCGAGGAGCTGGAAGACGGTGAGGATGCCGAACACGTTGCCCAGGACCGCAAAGGAGCCCACCGCCAGCAGGACCGACAGGCCCGCATTGAGCACGCCGGCCCCAGCCAGTTGGGCGAGCGCGGTCGGGTCGCGCTGCTCGAGCAGGGCAAATGACACCGCCACCGCCACGTTCGTCACCGCCAGCACGATTCCCGCGCGGAAGAACACGCTCATCCGCTCGGCCCGCAGGATGGTGACCAGTGCCGCCAACCCTCCGGCATACACGTACACCGCAATCGACAGCGAGTTCGAGTTCACCAGCCCGGCCACGATGGCCAGCAGGGCGGCCATGATCGCCCCGGCATACCCGCCGAGCAGCAGACCGATGAGCATGACCGTGGCCGAGGTCGGAATGACGTACGCCCACAGTTGCCGGTCGCCGCTGACCCGCAGGGCGACCGCGCTGACCACCAGCGCCAGCACGAACAGGACCAGGCTCCGATTTCGATGCCAAAGCGCCGGTCGGAACCGAGCGAGGCCGGACACGGTGAGGATGGCGAGCAGGATGGCGACGATCGCGTAGGCGACCATGGCCTGGACATCGGTCTGGTCCCGGGTCAGGCCGAGCTCGGTCATCTTCTCGAGGGCCAGTGGACTGACCGCATCGCCCGCCCGGACAATGGTCTCGCCTTCCCGAACGGTGACAAAGACCGATTCGACCCCGTCGGCCGCTGCCTGTTGGGCGGCTTCCGTCTCGCCGGCGCTGTACGCCAGGTTGGGCGCCACGTAGGCGGCAGCGAGGTCGCCGGTCAGCTCGCGCTCCTGAGGCAGCAGGTCAGCGGTGACCCCTTCCCGAAGTGCCTGGCGAGCGTCTGCCAGCGCGTCGTCGCGGATCTCGGTCGCCTGGGTGGCCGCGAGCACGCGGCGGCCCTCTGCGGCCATGGCATTCCAGCGGGCGACGGTGGCCGACGTCAGCAGGCTGATCTGGTCGGC
>JAHFBB010000156.1 GCA_023250255.1 Chloroflexota bacterium
CGCCGATCGAGATCTACACCGCCGACCGTCGTGTGGTGGGCTTCGTGGCAGCCCGCGGGCGGCGGGTGACCGACCTGCTTCGCGAAGACCGCGAACTCCAGGTCTGGCAGCCGACGACCACCGGCGCAGACGCCTGGACCGACGCGGACGGCAGTGGTGAGTGGCAGATGGTCGAGTCGGCATCGGTCCTGCTGGCAATGCCGCCCGAGTGGCGTGTCGCGCGTCAGCTTCGCCTGCACCGACGACTCCAGCGCGTTGCGTTGACCATTGGCCCGTTCTCGGTGACCGGCAACCTGCACCTGAGCGTGGATGCCGACGGGACACCGCGGCCGACCGAGTTGTACGCGTTCCTGCCGCTGACCGAGGCGCACCTGTTGAGTACCTCCGACCCCGCCTTTGAACACGTCGTGTCAGTCGTGATCGTGAACGCCAGCCACGTCAGTTCCATGGTTCCGCTGGTCACCCTGGCCTGACCCCCGCGGGGTCGCATAATCGGGCGGCATGGCCGTCCTCCGTTCCACCATCGATCCCACCTCCGCGACCGCGGTCACCAATGCCGCGGCCATGGCGGCGTTGGTCGCCGAAGTGCGGATGCGCACTGCGCAGGTCGCGGGTGGCGGAGCCGGTGGGGATGAGCGCGCAATCGCCCGCCACCGTGGGCGAGGCAAGCTTCTCGTCCGGGACAGGATCGACCGTCTGATTGATCCGGGGAGTGCCTTTCTCGAGTTCTCGGCATTGGCCGGTGACGGGATGTATGGCGGCGAGGCGCCTGGGGCCGGGATGGTGACCGGGATCGGAGTGGTCGAAGGCGTAACCTGCGCCATCGTCGCCAACGACGCGACCGTCAAGGGCGGGACCTACTTCCCGATGACGGTCAAGAAGCATCTGCGTGCCCAGGAGATTGCCCTCGAAAACCGGCTGCCCACGATCTACCTGGTCGACTCGGGCGGCGCATACCTTCCGCTCCAGGACGACGTGTTTCCCGACCGGGACCACTTCGGCCGGATCTTCTACAACCAGGCGCGCCTGTCCGCGGAGGGCATTCCGCAGATCGCGCTGGTCATGGGATCGTCGACGGCGGGAGGAGCCTACGTTCCGGCCATGAGCGACGAGACCGTCATCGTCAAGGGAACCGGCACGATCTTCCTGGGTGGCCCGCCGCTGGTGAAGGCGGCCACCGGTGAGGAGGTCAGCGCCGAGGACCTGGGCGGCGCGGAAGTTCACACGGTGACCAGCGGGGTGGCCGATCACTACGCCCTCGACGACGAGCATGCCTTGGCCATCGGACGCTCGATCGTGGCCAACTTCGCCTGGCCGCGACCTGCGCCGCCCTGGGAGGTGACTGCGACGCAGGCGCCATCGGTCTCTGCGGACACGCTGTACAGCGTCATCCCGGCCGATGCGCGCCAGGCGTACGACGTGCGCGAGGTCATCGCTCGCCTGGTGGATGGCAGCGAGTTCCACGAATTCAAGGAGCGCTACGGGGAGACGCTGGTCTGCGGCTTCGCGCACATCGAGGGTTACCCGGTGGGCATCCTGGCCAACAACGGCATCCTGTTCAGCGCATCGGCGTTGAAAGGTGCGCACTTCGTCGAGCTCGCCAGCCAGCGAAGGATTCCATTGGTCTTCCTGCAGAACATCACCGGCTTCATGGTCGGTCGGGAATACGAGGCCGGCGGGATTGCCAAGGACGGCGCAAAACTGGTCACCGCAGTGGCCACCACGGCTGTCCCGAAATTCACGGTGATCATCGGCGGGTCGTTTGGGGCGGGCAACTACGCAATGGCCGGACGTGCCTACGGTCCCCGACAACTGTGGATGTGGCCGAACGCCCGGATCAGCGTGATGGGCGGTCCCCAGGCGGCCCGGGTGCTGTCCACGGTTGGTGGTCCGTTCGAGACCGATGCCCAGCGCGATGCCTTCGAGACACCCATCCTGGACGAGTACGAACGGCAGGGTTCACCGTTCTACTCGACCGCCCGGCTGTGGGACGATGGGATCATCGATCCGCTCGACACCCGCAGGGTCCTGGCCATGGGCATCACCGCGGCGCTGAACGCGCCCATCGGTGAGACGCACTTTGGCGTCTTTCGGATGTAAGGAGAACTGATGAGTAAGCCGTGGCCGGACGATCCGCGGGAGTTCCTGCTTGCCTATCTCGCTGCGTGGAACGCGGGCGACATCGACCGGGTGTGCGATGCGTACCTCGTCCCGGCGCTCATCTATCACCCCGACGGGTTGGAGGCCAACCTCGATGACGCCGCCCGCCGAGCCTACCTGGGCGGGTACGTCGAGTCGACCCGGGAGGAGCTCTCCGCCGGGACCCGCTGGGAGTGCCCCAGCCTGGAGATCACCCGGCTCGGGCGCAACGCTGCCCTGGCGACGGCACGGTGGGTTTTCCGCCGGACGGATGGCACGGCCCTGGAGGACTACCCCGATACGTACGTCCTCGTCCGGCTTGGTGGACGCTGGGTGTTCATGGCCGACGTGATCTACGAATCGGCGGAGACCTCCTCCGACTGACCGGTGCTACCCTGCCGACCATGATCGAGGATCCCGTCGAAGCCCGTCCCCAGCCGGGATCCCACTCCCGGGAGACGCCCACCGGGACCCTTGAGGAAAGTGCGGCCACCCTATTCGCGGCCGCCGCCGCGGCCCGTGACGCGGCGGGAACCGACGACCCATCCGCCCTGCGCGCGTTCTACCTGGCTGTTGTGGACGCCACCCTGCTGCTGCCCGTACCCCCCGCCGAGGGCGAGGAGGCGCGCGCCGCGCTCGAGCGGGCGGTGGACGACGGCGAGGACGTGGAGGTCGGGATCATGGCTGCGCGTTCCGCGGACGGTTCGGCGGTGAGCGTCGTGTTCGGCTCCTATGGCTCATTGGCAGCCTGGTCTCCGCCGGGAACCACCAGCCTGGCGCTACCGGCCCGGATCGTGCTGGCCAACCTGGTCGCTGCCGGACTGCCCGCCATCCTCGATCCCGCCGGCCCGATCCCCTACCGCTTCGAGACCGATGAGTTGGCCGCGCTGGCCGATGGCCTGTTGCCGGGTTCGAGCGAGCCGCTGGTCGCGGTCCGGGCACGCAGTTCCGTCCATGTCCGCCTGCCGGGCACGGACACCGGTGGCCTCGAATCTGAGATCAGGCGCCTGCTCGAAGGCCGCGCAGGAATTCGCGAGGCCTACCTGGTGGAGACCGATGCGGACGGGGGATCGCTCCTGGTCGGGCTGGTGGGCGGAGGTGGGCCGCTGCCGGACACGCTGCCCACCGGAGTTGAAGTTCGGTGGTTGACCGAGCCGATGCTCGGGGCAGTTCGCGCATTGACCGGGCCGTTCCACCGGGGTCACCAATGAGCGACGGCGTCCTGCGGGTCGAGCGCGACGGACCGGTGGCCCGGGTCACCTTCACCCGCTCCGAGGTTCGGAACGCCTTCAACGCCGAGTTGATCGATTCGCTGGCGGCCGTTTTCGCCGGATTTGCCCACGAGCCGGCGGAGAGCCTGCGAGCCGTCGTCCTGGCCGGCGAGGGGCCGTCGTTCTGCGCGGGCGCGGACGTCGAATGGATGCGTGCCGCGGCCGCCATGACGGAGGAGGCGAACCGGGCGGACGCAGGCCGGATGGCCGCCATGCTCAACCTGATCGACACCTGCCCCGCCCCGGTGGTTGCCCGCGTCCATGGCGCGGCGCTCGGCGGCGGCGTCGGCCTGTGCGCGGTGTCAGACGTCGTCATTGCCACGCGAGACACCGTCTTTGGCTTCACTGAGACCAAACTCGGACTCATTCCATTGGTCATCAGCTTGTTC
>JAHFBB010000014.1 GCA_023250255.1 Chloroflexota bacterium
CGCTGACGCTCGTGATAGAGGCGCCGGTTCGCCGATTCGAGGGCCCTGGTCAGCGCCCCGAGCGGGCCGGCAGACAAGTCGTAGTAGTAGTCATGCTGAATGCCGTCCAGTACCAGTCCCGCGGCGCGCGCAACAGCCGGTCCACCGTTGACCTCGGCGAGCAGGTACAGGCTGCCCTTCGTCCGCGCCGGCGCACCGACGGCCGGCTCCTGGAAGCGAATGATGTCCTGCGTGTCGGGCGCCCTGTCACCCGGCGCAACCAGTGCCAAGCGGGCAACCAGGCGGGTGCTCATCCGGCCGGCAGACCCGGGCGAACGGTCACGCTCAGGCGTCGGATTTCATAGATCGCGCCGGGTCGTCCTGACTGCCTGCGATTCACCGCCGCGGCAAGGGTGTCGGCCCGCAGCGCGAGTTCCTGGGCGAGAATCGGCTCGTTGGCCTCGACGACGGCGGTCCCATTGGTCACCCGAACCAGCCGGCTGAAGAGATCCTCGTTGCTCAGACCGGCTTCGTCGATGACCTCCAGCCACGCCAGCTGTGCCTGTGCCAGGCCCAGGGACTCGGCCGCACCGGGACCGACGCAATTCAACAGGGCGCGCTGGACGCTGATGGCGGCATCCTCGGGGCGCGGTCGGCTGGGCATCGGTCGGTCAGGCAACCCGCGGGGTGCGGATGAGCTGGCCCTCACCCACGGTCCATGACGGGACCCTGTGCCGCCGAGCCTTGGGCAGGGCGCCGGGGTCGGCGGTGGTCACCAGCACCTGGCCGCGCGCGCCGAGCAGGTCGAGGGCACGCCCCGCTCGGATCGGGTCGAGTTCGCTGAAGACATCGTCAAGAAGCACGATCGGCTGTGGCCCGGCCTGACCGATGAGTTCAGTCTCCGCCAGCTTGAGCGCCAGGATGAGCGTCCGCTGCTGACCTCGCGACGCGTGCGACCCGACCGGCCTCCCGCCCAACTCGGCCTGCAGGTCATCGCGCTGCGGGCCGACCAGCGAGGCCCCGTTCCAGATCTCTCGGTCACGGGCTCCCGCCAGGCGAAGTCGGAGCGCGGCTACCAGTTCGCCCGCCTCGATGGGCCCCGGCCGCCGCTCGGGCCAGGCGTCTTTCAGGTTGTCGAGGTACCCGAGCCCAACCAGGTCGCCCGCCTCTTCGGGCGGGGCCACCGCATCGTGCAGCGCCGGCAACAGCGCGTTCAACTCGGCGACCAGGGATATCCGTGCGGCCATCACCCGTCCGCCCACCTCGGCCAGTTGGTCATCCCAAAAGGCCAGGGTCCCAGCGTCGGCTTCCTCGGCGCGGATGGCGCGCAGGAGCGCGTTCCTCTGGTGGAGGATGCGGGCCAGCTCGGCCAGGTCGGCCGCTCCAGCGCGTGAGCGCTGGCTGATGATCGAGTCGAGGAACCGTCGCCGCTCGACCGGCGAGCCCACCAGCAGCAGCATTTCCTCGGGGCGGAAGAACACCGCCCGCGCAAGGTCGCTCACGGTCGTCTGGCGACGCGGGATGCCATTGATCGTCAGCCGCCGGCGTGCGTCGGCAGGGGCCGTGGATCCGGGGATGGCAACCTCGAGCCGCGTGGCTTCCCCGTCGGCGGCGACGAAATGCAGTCCAACCCGAGCCCAGTCCGCGCCGTGACGGACGAGTTCGGCATCGGCCGCGGCCCGCGGTGAGCGACCGATGATCGCCACCCAGACCGCCTCAAGCAGGTTGGTCTTGCCGGCCCCGTTGGGGCCGATGACCAGGGTCAGCCCCGGCGCGAGTTCGAGATCGGCGCTTGGGTAACTGCGGAACTGCTCCAGGACGAGGCGCGCGAGGGCCACCCGGGAATCACGACGCGGTGCGGACCGGCATGATGACGTGGACGTAGTCATCGTTGCCCACACCGCGCACCACACCGGGGGCCAGCGGACCCGACAACTCCAGGATGGCCTCATCGCTGCCGAGGTTGGTGAGGACATCGGTCAGGTAGCGGGCGTTGAAGGCGATGGTGGTGGGTGTGCCTTCGACGTTCGCCTCGAGTTCATCGGCGTTGTCACCGACGTCTGCGGCATGCGCGCTGACCGCAACGCCCTGGCCGTCACTGCTGCCGACCTCGACCTTCACGATGTTCGCCGAGTCACGGGCGAAGATCGACGCCCGGCGGGTCCCGCCCAGGAATGACTCCCGGTCGATGGTGGCTCGCGCGGTCCAGGCGTCCTTGCGCGGAACGACCGGCTCGTAGTTCGGGAACTGGCCCTCGATCAGCCGGCTCACGAGGTCAACTTCGGCGGTGTGGAACAGGATCTGACTGCGGTTGGTGGTGATCGTGATTTCGACGGGGGCATCGCTGTCGGGGAGGATGCGCACCAACTCGGCGTATGAGCGCCCGGGTACGACCACCACCGTTTCGGCCGGGACGGCGGCCCCCAGCGCCAGGGTGCGCACGGCGATCCGGTAATTGTCGGCCGCGGCCAGGGTCAGGGTTGACTCAGCGAGCCTGGTCAGGACCCCGGTCAGAATCGGCCTGGTCTCATCTGCAGCCGTGGCGAATACGACCTGGCCGAGAGCGTCCCGCAGGGCGCGCGACTCGACGGTGAACGTGGGGGCCTCGCCGACCGTGGTTACCACCGGGAATTCCTCGGCGTCGATGCCCTTGATGGAGGCGCGGGATCCGCCCGAGGTCACCTTGAGGGTTCGGTCCTTGGCCGAGGCCTCAAGCTCCACGTTCTGGCTGGAGAGCGAGGTCACCAGGTCGGTCAGCAACTTGGCCGGAACGGTCAGCTCGCCCTCGGCGTCGACCTTACCGCCGACCCAGCTGGTAATCCCGATCTCGAGGTTGGTGGCGGTGAGCTTCAAACCGGCGTCTTCAGTCTTGATGAGGACGTTGGCCAAGACCGGCAGGGTGGCTCGGGCGCTGACGGCCCGGCTGACTGTCTGGAGGGCGTGTGCCAGGTTCTCCTGTTTGACCAGAATTTTCATGGTTCGCTGACTCACTCCCTGCTGTTCTCAACCGGAGAGTGTCCGAATTGAGCCTTACCGAAGCTGTATTGGAGGGTTTCTCTATTCGTAGTCGGTCGTAGTAGGGCTGTGGATTCGGTGGACGACGGGCCCTGCTGATCTCGAATCTCGCCCCCGGCAGTGAGGACGCGCCGCGGAGCGGCGGTGGGAAATTCCGGGTCGGCGGGGGATTGACCGGGGCTTGAGCGCTCCCATCGCTCGCCAATCCGGGTCGGCAGGGCTGATTGGTTCACCGTTTGTCCACCGGTAATCGTCGGTTGTCCACCCTCATTCGGAATAGATCATTTCCCGCACTGCACTGACCTCGCGCCGCATTTCCTCGTTGTCTTGGAGTTCGCGACCAATCTTGTCGCAGGCGTGCAGAACGGTCGAATGATCCCGGCCGCCGAGTTCTGCACCGATCCGCAGCAGGCTGATGTCGGTCTCGGCGCGGATGAGGTACATCGCGATCTGGCGTGGGACGACGATGGCCCTGTCGCGTTTGCTGCTGCGCAGCTGGTCCAGATTGACCCCGTAGTAGTCGGCCACCGCGCGGACGATCCGCTGCGGGGTGATCGACCGACGCTTCGGGTTGTACATCACGTTGCTCAGAACCGCCGAGGCGAGTTCGATGTTGATCACCATCCCGCTCATGGAGGCGTACGCCACCACCCGGTTCAGCGCGCCCTCGAGTTCGCGTACGTTGCTCACCACCTTGCGGGCGATGAACTCGATGACTTCGGCAGGAATGAGCCCCAATTGGTCCTCGGCCTTCGAGCGCAGGATGGCGATCCGGGTTTCGAGGTCCGGCGGCGTGAGGTCGGCGATCAGGCCCCACTCGAACCGCGACCGGAGCCGCTCTTCGAGGGTGGTGATGGCCTTTGGCGGCCGATCCGACGACAGGACGACTTGCTTGCCGGCCTCGTGAATGGCATTGAAGGTATGGAAAAATTCCTCCTGGGTCCGCTCCCGTTCGGCGATGAACTGGATATCGTCGATCAGCAGGACATCGATTCGCCGATAGCGATTCCGGAAGTCCTCCATCTTCTGCTCGCGGATCGAGTTGATGAAGTCGTTGGTGAACTTCTCGCTCGTCGCGTACAGGATCCGCTTGCGGGGGAACTTGACCGACACGGCATTGCCGATGGCGTGCATCAGGTGGGTCTTGCCCAGGCCGACCCCGCCGTACAGGAACAGCGGGTTATACGCGTGTCCCGGCCGTTCTGCGACCGACAGAGCGGCCGCGTGAGCCAGGCGGTTGGCGCTGCCCACGATGAAGTTGGAGAAGGTGTATCGGCTGTTCAGGTTGACGGTGTTGCCAACGGCCGAGGTGGGGGGAAGGGGCATCGACAGGTCGTCGGCAGCCTGTTCGGGCGGCGGTCCGGGGGCATCGGCGACGACGAACTCCACCTGGACCGAGCGACCGACCACGCGGGCCAGGGTCTGGCTGATCAGGGTCCGGTAGCGGTTATCGAGCCAGTCGCGGGCGAAGCCATTGGGCGCGGCGATCCTGAAGCGCTGCTCGTCGATCTCGATCAACTCGGTGTCTTTCAACCAGGTGTCGAAATTCGCCGGCGACAGGCTGACCTGAAGCTCGCCAAGAGCCGCACGCCAAACCTGTTTCGCATCCATCAACAGACGCCTCCGGTCTCGCGCGGGTACACCGTTGGCGAGAAAATCCGATCTCGTAGGGTCCCTTGGCGGGGTGCCGTTGCCCATGGGCGGGGGCGTCTGGCCTCGGGGGTCGCGGTAGTGTAGCAGTCCGCTCTGCGGGCGGGCAACGATCGCTTTCCACCCCCGAATCATGCCCCGTTCCCACCCCTCTGCTGGGCATCATGTAGAATCCGCGCCTGCTGAACTGAGGACGAGCACCCCGGCAATGAAGAGAACCTACCAGCCCAAGAAGCGCCACCGGAAGCGAAATCACGGCTTCATGGCACGTATGTCTTCAACGGGTGGTCGCCGGGTACTCGCCCGCCGTCGGGCCAAGGGTCGCCAGCGGCTGACCGCCTGACCGCCGTCCACTGACGGAGTGCCGGCCCTCGAGACGCTGCGGCGCCGCACCGACTTCGAGGCCCTCTCCCGGGGTGGGTCCGCGCGGACCACGCGTCTGCTCGTCGCCCGCAGCCTGATAACTGATCGGCCGACCGCTCGCATCGGTCTGGCCATTCCGGCCTCGATTGGCGGGGCAGTCCAGCGGAACCGGGTTCGACGCCGGTTGCGAGTCCTGCTCAGGGCTCGTACTGAACAGATTGGAGTGGGTGTGGACCTGCTGCTCATCGCTCGTCCCGGGGTGGACGACGCCTCGTACGCGGAGTTGGGCTTGGCGCTCGACGAGGTCCTGCGGGTGGTGGTGCGCTCCTGATGCGGATGATCGGAATCGCCATGATCCGTGCCTACCAGGTTCTCACCGCCTGGATGCCACCCAGCTGTCGCTACTCGCCGTCGTGCTCGAACTACACCATGGACGCCATCGAGCGGTATGGCTTCTTCCGCGGGTCATGGATGGGGATGCGACGCATTGCGCGCTGCCACCCGTTCCATGCCGGCGGCTACGACCCGGTGCCCTGAGGAGATGACGCTGCCTGTCTTTGGTGCCGGTTTCCTGGGAATCGAGGTCTTCAACCCGCCCTGGGACATCATCTTCCTGCCGTTGTTCAACGCCCTGGTCGGGATCTACCAGATCCTGTTCACCGATCTCGCGCTGGCGATCATTGTCCTGACGCTGGTCATCAGAACGCTGCTGGCTCCCCTGTTCGTCCGCCAGATCCGCTCCTCAAAGGAGATGCAACAGGTCCAGCCGCTGGTTCGTGAGGTCCAGCGCAAGCACAAGGGCAATCCCCGCAAGATCCAGGAAGAAACCCAGGCCATTTACCGCGAGCACGGTGTCAGCCCGTTCGCCGGTTGCCTGCCCAGCCTGGTCCAGCTCGTGATCCTGCTGCCCATGTACCAGGCGCTCATCCGGATTTCGAGCGTCGTTTCGTTCACCCCGGCCGAGGGCACCGAACCGGCGTTCAATGCCTTCCTGGCCGCCAATCCGGCCATCCAATCCCTGGGCAACAACAGCTTCAGCATTCCGTTCGACGGTTCCTGCGTGATCCCGTCGGCGTACCACGCGTTCCTGCCCCTGAACTGTCAGTTGATCACGCCCCTCAAGTTGACCGAGGCGATCGATACCACGGTGCCGTGGTTGGGCGGAATCAACCTGGCGGTCGTGGACAGCGTGTTCGCCATCGGCCTGTTCGGGTTCACGATCTCCGGACTGGCGATCCTGGCCGCAGCCCTGCAGTTCGTGCAGGTGCGCATGACCATGGCTCGTAACACCGGTGGTGACGACCCGACGGCGGCTGCCAACCAGACCATGGTCTACCTGTTCCCGGTCATGACCATCGTCTGGGGAGCGCTGTTCCCCGCCGGCCTGATGCTGTACTGGATCACCTACACCGCCTACCTGATCGTCCAGCAGTACTTCATCGTCGGCTGGGGCAACCTGTTCCCGATTCTCGGCTGGCAGCCCCGATGGGCGCCCGCCCCCGAGGCCGGCCTGACAGCCCGCCCCCGCCCACCTGCGGCTCCAGTTGAGGCCGCCGCAGTACGCACCCAATCAGGGTCCAAGCAACGAAAGCGACGAGGCCAGAAACGATGACATTCCGAGAATTCAGCGGCAAGAGTGTTGAGGAGGCGGTCCGAGCCGCCATGGCCGAATTTGGGGCCGATCTCTCCGACCTCGATGTCGAGATCCTGTCTGCCGGAAACCGGGGACTGCTGGGCGTTGGCGGTGAAGATGCGCGTATCCTCGCGGCCCCCCGATCTGCTGTGGCGGCTGCCGACTCCGTCAAGGCGTCCGCCCCAGCACCGGCTCCGGCCCGAAAGGCTGCGCCGGAACCCGTCATTCCCGAAACCATCGAGGCGGTTGACGAACCGATGACCGAGGTCGTCGCGGACCATGCCGATGCGGGCACTGCGGAGTCCGCGCAGGAGGAGCGCACCGGACGCCCGCCGCGCAGCTCCTCAGACGGTGGGGGGCGCAGCCGCTCCCGCAGCCGCGACGGCGGCGCCCGACGGTCGGAGAGCCGGGCCCCGTCGGCTGGTCGCTCACGACCCCCCCGCGAGGGTGTCGAGCCGCGCCCATTCGTGCCGGCCAAGCCGCTCGAGGAGATGAACGAGGAAGAGCGCGATCTCATGGAGCGCGGCAAGGCCGTCCTCGAGGAGATGCTCCGGCTGATGGAACTGCAGGCGACCGTCGAGATCGCGAGTGGCCAGGAGACCGCCAAGTTGAACGTCCGTGGCGACGAGCTCGGCGTGCTCATCGGCCGCCGAGGCGAGAAGTTGGCCAGCCTGCAGCACATCGTCAACCTGATCGTGTCGCGCAAGGACACCCCGTCCATGCGGTTGATGGTGGACGTCGAAAACTACCGGGGCCGCCGGGAGGATCAGCTTCGCGACGTGGCAGCCCGTGCGGCACAACGGGTCATCCAGACCGGCAAGATCATCCAGCTCGAGGCCATGCCGGCCGTCGAGCGGCGGATCGTCCACATGGCGCTGGTCGAGAACCCCAAGGTCCGGACTCAGAGCGTGGGCGTTGATCCGAACCGGCGAATTGTCATCCTTCCGGCAAACCAGGCTGAGTAACCCGGCATTGACCGCCCTCGAGGGCGGCCCTCGGGCTCTGGCGATCCTGCCGGGAGGCAGGTGGATTGGTTTCGAGATGGACGCTGGAGTCGGCAGGCTGGCTTCGGCGCCGCTGGATGCCGAGAACGCCAGCGCTGACCTGGCGGAGGCCTCAAGCGACGATCTGCTGGCCCTGGCCGAAATCTGGTTCACCGGAGCCCTGCCGGAACCAACACTTGATGGCGCCGCCACCCAGCAGGACCTGGCTCAACTGGTCAGCGCCCTCCGCGCCTCGGCGGTCGACGAGTTCACGGCAACGGCCCTATCCCTGGTCGTTGATGCCATCGACGACGGCCTGGCTCCCGACGCGGTCGCCAACCTGTTGTCCACCGCCCGTGGTCCGTCGGCCGTGGACCCTCTCACGCGGGTCGTTGCCCGCGCCCGCGCCCTCGGCTGGATGCCGTCAAGCTGAGGGCGGACTCGTCGTCAGGCGGAGCGTTTCCGCCTGAATAAGGTGGGAAATGGTGGAGATGGGGGAGAATCGAACTCCCCGTCCAGAACCCTGTCCCCGGAAGCGTGCTACAGGTTTGTCCGGCCTACGATGGTTTCGCGATCAGGCCCCCGACCGGCGGGGTGCTCCACTCGCTATCCGGCGACCTTTCGGCCCTTGAACGCCACTCACCGGAGTCGGCGGCGTCGCACCTCCCCTAATGACGCCTTGGCCGTCCGGGGAGGGGGGACGGCGTCGACGCTCACTGTCTAGGCAGCGAGAGCGAACTGACGGTTGCCAGTTGCTGGCTTGCCCGCGGTTTAACGAGGCCTGCGGGCGACCTCGACCTGCAGCTTCCGGATCCTGAGCCCTGTCGAAACCTGACATCCCCACGATCCGATTGGATGGACCGATGATATCACCGGTTCTTCAGAACCCGGGTTCACGCTACAGGCGAACTCGTGCCTTCTGCTCTCGTTCGAGTTCGCGCCGGGCATCGCGCTCGGCAATCGTCCGTCGTCGGTCGTGGACCTTTTTGCCCTTACCGAGGCCGATTTCCAGCTTCGCCAGGCCCCCCCGGATGTAGAGCCGCAGGGGCACCAGGGTGAACCCCTTTGCCGAGGTCTTTCCCACAAGTTCGGCAATCTCATCGCGGTGCAGGAGGAGCTTGCGGGTCCGCCGAGGCTCGTGGTTGTTGCGATTGCCCTGCTCGTAGGGGGCAATGTGCGCCCCAATCAGCCAGGCCTCGCCATGGTCGATGCGGGCGTAGGCCTCGGCCAGGCTGACGTGACCGGCTCGGATCGACTTGATTTCGGTCCCGGTCAGCACAATGCCCGCCTCGACCGTTTCCTCGATGAGGTAGTCGTAGCGAGCGCGGCGGTTCTGGCTGATGGTGGCGTCGGGCATCGGTCCGGTGCAGTCCTCAGGAAGTGGCGGGAAAAGTCGAGAGCCGGCCATTTTCGGCCGGCTCTCGTGTCGCTACCACCTGCGGTGGCGTCAGCGCCCCGCCTCGGTGGTGGCGTGCCGGAAGTAACTCACTGCACACCACCTCCTTTCGTTGACGGGGATCCTAGCACGCCTCCGCCAGCCCGAACAGTGGTCGGGCTCCGCAGGTCAGGCGGCAGGCCGCAGCATCGATGCCGATGTTGACGCCAGGTACTCAAGCGCGCGATCGAGGACCGGATCCTCGCCGGGCGGTGTCGAGTCGGGTGTCTCCACGACGATGTCTGGCTGGACCCCGTCCGGCGCGACGCTGTTGTGATCCGGGGTGAACCAGCGCGAGATCGTGATCCGGACCCCGCCGCCGTTGCTCAATTCCTCCCAGACCTGAACGGTGTTCTTGCCGAATGTCGGCTGACCGAAGATTTGGACCCGGTGATGTTCCTGAAGCGCGGCCGCCACGATCTCCGAGGCGGAGGCCGATCCGCCGTCCACCAGCAGGACAACCGGAATTGCGTCATCAGTCAGCAGCCCGCCTTCGGTCGCCTCCCAGGTCTTCACCTCGTTGCCGGACGACTCCTGGGTGAAGATTGTCCCTGCGCCCACGAACTCACTGGCGATCTCCTGAGCGGCGGTGATGTAACCGCCCGGGTTGCCTCGCAGATCAATGACGAAGACGTCAGCGCCGTCGTCGAGTCGCGCCTGGATCGCGTCATGGAACTGGGCCGGGCTGTCTCCACTGAATCCAGCCAGGGCGATGTAGCCGATGTGCCCCTCGATGAGCCGCGAGGTCACCTGCTCGACCACGATCTCCTCACGGGTGATCTCCAGGTCGAATGTCTCACCGTCGCGCTCGATGGTCAGGGTCACCGTCGTGCCGGCCGGGCCGCGAACCTTGGCCACCTGGTCCTGCACCGTTCCGCCGTTGACCGATTCACCGTCCACCGCAAGGATCCGATCGCCGCTCTGCAGGCCGGCCTCCTCCGCCGGTGCCCCGGCAATCGGTGCGACCACCACCAGGGCACAGGTCTCGCTGAGTTGAACGCAGGCTTCCAGGTCTTCCGGATTGGCGAGGTTTTCGACGCCCATCTCCGCCCCAATCCCGGTGAAGGACCCCGACAGGTCATCCAGCGAGTTCTGGTATTGCTCGGGCGTCATGTAGCTGCTGTACGGGTCGCCTACGCCGAATTCGAACATTCCTTTGATGGCGCCATCCACCAACGTCGCGTCCGGGACGTCGTCAACGAACTGGGTTCGGATCCGGTCGTAGGCTTCACAGAACGCGACAAATGCTTCGCTCGGTGCGGCACAACTGCCCTGACCGACGCCACCCGCCGCAAGGAATCCGGCGAGGAACAGGATGGCGCCAAACAGCGATAGCAGGACGAAGCCGGCGGCGAACATCGGCGCGCGGCTGCGGCCAGGGATGGGCGCAGGCGCCAGTTCATCGGTCG
>JAHFBB010000157.1 GCA_023250255.1 Chloroflexota bacterium
CCATCGGGCCGCGCCGCCCTGTCGTTCGCCGTCCATGACGGCGAACGGGTGGCGACACTGCTCCACCTCATCTGCGGTGATCGGGTAGCCGAGGTCTACGGAGGAATGTTGCCGGCGGCGGCCGAGTCGCGGGCGAACTACCTGCTGAAGTGGGAGGCCGTCCGCGCGTTCCAGGCGGAGGGCCTGGCAACCTACGACCTCTGGGGCCTGGCCACCGGCGGCATCCGCCAGTTCAAGGAGGGATTTGGCGGCCACGAGGTCGCGTACCTCGGGACCCGCGAGCTGGTGACCTCGGCAGCCGGCGCGGCGGCCATCCGGGCAGTGCTGCCGCTGTACGGCGGTCTGCAGCGGCTTCGGGCGCGACGTGACCGGTCGATCGGTCAGGGGGGCGAGTAGCAGCGCCGTTCGGGTGCTCGGTTGCCAAAACGCCGTCACGTTGACGGTAGGCGTTGGGGACGCGGCTGGCACCGCGGAATGGCGGACCGGCTGAGCGTGGCCGGCTGCGCCCCGACCGCGGTTGCGGGTTGCCAGCGCGCCTAACGGCAACCACATTGCGATATGGCAACGAGCGTGGCGGTGAGGCGTGGCGGTCGGGCTGGCGGTCGGCGTTGCAGAGGGCGCGACGCAGCCTGCAGCGACGTGAGTGCTAGGATCGGTCGCCCATGGACCTGGCCCGAATCCGCAGCGCTCCGGCAGCGGTCGTCCACCGAATTTCGCGCACCGGCGAGGCATCTGCCCCGGCCGCGACCCTGGCCGACGTCATCAGCGAGGCGCGCCTCCACCGGCCGGCGGTGAACGTTGGCCTGATCGAGCGGGCATACGAACTGGCCAACGCTGCCCACGAGGGCCAGTTGCGTGCGTCGGGCGAGCCGTATATCACCCACCCGGTGGCCGTGGCCCGCGAGCTCGCCACCCTGCAGATGGACGCCGAGACGCTGGCCGCGGCCCTGCTGCACGACGTTCCGGAGGATACCGACTACACCCTGGCCGATATCGAGAAGCGATTTGGCCGCGAAGTCACCAACCTGGTGGATGGGGTGACCAAGCTCAGCAAGTTCGGCTCCGTCCGATCGGTCGAGGAGCAGCAGGCCGAGTCCATTCGCAAGATGTTCATGGCCATGGCCGAGGACGTCCGGGTGGTGGTCATCAAGCTCGCCGACCGGCTCCACAACATGCGCACCCTCCAGTTCCTGCCGGTGGAGAAGCAGGATCGGATCGCTCGTCAGACCATGGAGATCTACGCACCCCTCGCCCATCGGCTCGGGATGTGGCAGGTGAAATGGGAGCTGGAGGACCTGGCGTTCAAGGTGCTCGAGCCGGAGACCTACCGCAAGGTCGGTGCTCTGCTGGCGGACAACCGGAAAACCCGCGAAACGTTCGTCAATCGGTCCATTGCCATTCTCCGCAAGGAGCTGGGCAAGGTTGGCATCGAGGCGGAGATCAGCGGTCGGCCGAAGCACATCTATTCGATCTACAAGAAGATGGAACGCAAGGGCGCCGAGTTCAGCGAGATCTTTGACCTGCACGCCATCCGGCTGCTCGTCGAGGAGGTCAAGGACTGCTATGCCGCCCTGGGGGTGGTCCACTCGATCTGGAGACCGATTCCGGGGCAGTTCGACGATTACATCGCCATGCCCAAGGCGAACCTGTACCAAAGCCTCCATACCGCGGTCATCGGTCCCGATGCCAAGCCGCTCGAGGTCCAGATTCGGACCCGCCAGATGCACGAGGTGGCCGAGGCGGGGATTGCCGCCCACTGGCGGTACAAGGAGGGCAGCCGCTCGGACCGCCGCTACGACGAGAAGCTCGCCTGGGTCCGCCAGTTGATCGACTGGCAGCGCGAGGTGGCGGATGCGACCGAGTTCGTGGAGGGCATCAAGCTCGACCTGTTCCAGGACCAGGTGTTCGTGTTCACCCCGAAGGGCGACGTCAAGGATCTGCCCGCCGGTGCGACCCCGCTGGATTTCGCCTACCGGATCCATACCGATGTCGGTCATCGGACCATTGGCGCCAAGGCGAACAACCGGCTCGTGCCGCTCGACTACCGGCTGCGGAACGGCGACATCGTCGAGATCGTGACCACCAAGGCCGCCCACGGACCGTCACGCGACTGGCTGAACATCGTGCGCACCAACCAGGCCCGCGAGAAGATCCGCCAATGGTTCAAGCACCAGCAGCGCGACGAGAACATCGCTCAGGGCCGTGAATTGCTCGATCGGGAACTGCGCCGCCTGGCCCATGAAACGCTGGCAACCATCGATGCGGCCCGCCTGACGGAGATCGCCGGCCAGCTGCACTTCCGGGACCTGGACGATTTCTACGCGGCCATTGGCTACGGCGCCATCAGTTCGGCTTCGGTCGTCAGCCGGCTGGGGATCCATGACGACGTGGCCATTTCGCTGCCGGAGGTGGCGCCGCCGGCGCCGACCACCGCGGTCGGGGTCAAGGTCAAGGGCGTTGGCGACCTGCTGGTCCGGTTCGCGAAATGCTGCTCACCCATTCCCGGCGACGACATCACCGGTTACGTGACCCGCGGCAAGGGCGTGACCGTCCACCGCGCCACCTGTCCATCGGTCCTGTCGGAACGCGATATCGAGCGGCTGATTGACGTCGAATGGGAATCGGTCAGCCAGCAGACCTACCCGATCACCGTCCGGATCGCCGGTGCCGACCGCCCGGGGCTGCTGAACGAGATCACCAACGTGGTGGCCGAGGCGAAAGTGAATATCGTGGCCGCCTCGGTGGGCGTCCAGGCCGACGGCAGCGCCAGTATCAGCCTCACCCTGCGGGTTACCTCGCTCGACCAGCTCTCGCGGGTGCTCGCCAAGGTCGAGCGCGTCCGCGACGTGACCGGGGTCACCCGCGAGGCGCGCTGACCCCGCGCTTGAGCCAGCGTCAGGTCGCGCTGCTCACCCCCCAGTCCAACTCCGATCCATGGGCTTCGAGCAACTGCTCGTCGAGTTCGTAGGTCCGGTCCAGCGGGATCACGATCCAGCCAAGCTGCTGCCCGTCGCCGAGGAAAGCCAGCCGGGTCCCATCGGGGGAGAAGACCGCGTCTGTCCGCCGCCCGGTCACCGGGAAGGGCCGCGGATCCCACAGCGCCGTGGGCGTCCACCAGATTGCATCGCCCAGGGTGAAAGCGAGGCGGTCGCCGTCGGGGGACCAGGCAGGTAAAACGGCGTTGCCGAGGTCGATGGGCGTGGCCTGGCGGAGATCGCCGCCGTCGGCGTCGATGGTGTAGATCTGGTTGCGACCGCCGTCCCAGGATGCCCGGCCCGAGAAGGTGATTCGCCCGCCATCTGGCGACCAATCCGGTCCGACCATCACCGCCAGATTGGTTTCCAGCACGGCTGGATGCAATCCATCGGCGTCGACCACGACCAGCTCGAACGGCGCTTGCTGCCCGGCCGTCCCCCGAATAAAAGCAATCCGGGAACCATCCGGTGACCAGTCCGGCCACATGGCAAACTCGCCCTCGGAACTGACCACGACGTCCCGTATCACGTCGCTCCCCTTGGTCAGGTCATATTCCACCAGGCTGATGGACGCGCCGGGGACGCATTCGCTGGTCGCCTGGCCGGGAAGGCAATGCGATCGGCCGAAAATCAGGCTTCGCCCATCCGGCGCCCACGATGGACCGGACAATGCCGCGACGCCATCCGGCAGGATCTGGACGGGCTCGCCGCCCTCGGGCGAGATGACGGCGATCGACCGGGGTCTGCTGCCGATTGGGCTGCCGGTGATGAACGCGATCAAGCCATGGGCGGTGGGTTCGGGAAGCGTTG
>JAHFBB010000158.1 GCA_023250255.1 Chloroflexota bacterium
AAGCGCTGCGCGATGCAGTACTCCGCTGGACGGAAATGATCTCCGCCGGTCAACCGGTGGTCATGGCCATTGATGACGCCCAGTGGCTGGACCAGCCCAGCACCGAACTCCTGGCGGAGCTCCTTGCCCTGACCGACCGCCTACCGGTCATGGTCATTCTTGCCCTTCGGCCAGAGAGCGACTCCATGGGCTGGACCCTGCGGACGCGGGCCCTGGTCGATTTCGCCCATCGCCTGCGGAGCGTCGAACTCGGACCGATCAGTGCTGACGCTGCTGGAGAGCTTGCCGAGTTCCTGGCGGCCGGGGCTCTGGATGCGGCGACCAAGCGCGAGCTGATCGATATGAGCGAGGGCAACCCGCTGTACCTCGAAGAACTGCTCACCTCGTTGATGGAGACCGGGGCCCTCGAGCGTGGCCGAACCTGGACCCTGACCGTGCCAGTTGCCAGCATCCTGCCGCCGGCGCTCGAGGGATTGCTGCTTGCCCGCGTTGACCGCCTGCCCGACTCGGTTCGCCATGTGGCGCAGGCGGCTGGCGTCATCGGCCGGTCATTTCCCCGTCCGCTGCTCGAGATGGTGGCCGCCGACGACGTGGACGAGGCCATCGGCGCCCTGCTCCGCTCGCGGATCGTAGTCGAGCAGGGCCGCTATCCCGAACTGGTCTACGAGTTCCGCCACGGCCTCCTGCAACAGGCGGCGATTGCCACCCTGACGGCCGCCCGGCGATCGGACCTGCACCTCGCGGTTGCCCGTGCCCTCGAGGAGCGGCACGCCGACAACTTGGCGGATCGGGCCGAGGAACTCGCCCACCACTTCGGCCAGGGACAGGACCTCGAGCGCGCATTGGTCTACCTCGAGATGGGCGCCGAACGCGCTGCCGAGCTCGGGGCGAGCGAGCAGGCGGGGCGCCTGTGGTTCCGCGCCCTGCGGACAGCGAACCGGATCGGTGACCCGGAGGCCTCGGAACGGATCCGGCGGCGGCTGGGGTCCATCGCCGAAGCCTGAATGGCCGGGGTTGCCTATTCGGCGGCTATCGCCACCCAGACCGTGCCCTCGACCACCGCAACGCCGGTCGGAGTTCCGCCGACCGGAATCGAAATCACCTCTTCGGTTGTGGGGTCGACCCGGCTGACGGTGCCATCGGCGCTGTTGGCGACCCAGACGGCATCCGCTGTCGGGAACAGGGCCACCGGATGAGCCCCAACCGGGATGCGTGCCTGGATCGAACGGGTGCGAACGTCATAGCGCACGAGCTCATCGCCAGCCGGATCAAGGATCCACAAGTCGTTGCCCAGGATGGCCAGCGCCCCCGGGCCGAAATCCAGAGAAACGGGCTCGGGCAGGAAGCCGGCGGCACTGATCCGGGTCAACGTCTCATCGATCGAATTGCTCACCCAAACAAGCTCAGCAGTGGCGGCGACGTGTGACGGTCCTCCGCCCGTGTCAACGCTCAGCAGCCCCTTGCCGTCCAGTCCGACGTGCCAGACCAGATCATCTCCGGTGTCCACCAGCCAAAGGAGTTCGCCACCGACGGCAATGATCCCCGCTCGGAAGCCGAGGGCCTGGGTCTTTGGAACGCGGGCCGGATCGCTGATCTCGAGGGGCGTCAGGTTCTCATCGGCCGCGCTGCTGGCGAACACGAGTTCATCGCTGCGCGCCAGGCCGCTGGGCCGCTCGCCAACACTCAACTCGCTGATTTCACCCGCGTTACTGACCATGGCGACCGAACTGCTGTCGGTCAGCAGAACCCAGGCTCCCTCTGGACCCGCGACCACCGCACTTGGGTCCGTCAGCAAGTCGACCGGCGAGCCCACGGCATTGGTGGCGACGTTGATGCGGACCAGCCCAGCCCCGCTGAGCAGTGGGCCAGCCGGTCCGCTTGCCAGCAACCGCCAGGCCAGAACGCCCACCGCGGCCAGGCCCAGGACCGAGATGATCGGAACGAGCGCCCGCCGACGCCCGGAGCTCGAGCCCCCAGCCTGGCCCTTCTTCTTCGGGGCTCCTGGCGCATCGTCAGGTGGTGGGGGAACGCTGATCGGGCTGGTGGGCGTCACCGGCTGCCCGGCAAGGGACGGCAACGCCGCCTCGAGCTCGGCCGCAAAGTCGCCACAACTTGGGTATCGGTCTTCCGGAGCTTTCGCCGCGGCCCGCTGGATGATCGGATCAACCGTCGCGGCGAGATCGGTCAATCCGTGGAGCGCAATGCTCGGGAACGGGTCCTGCATATGCGCCCACAGAACCGCGATGTCGCCTTCCTTTTCGAATGGCCGGTGGCCGGTCAGGCATTCGAAGGCGACGCATGCCAGCGAGTACTGGTCGGCCCGGGCGTCCACCGGGCGCCCCTCGATCTGCTCGGGAGCGACATAGGCAATCGTCCCCAGGAACGCGGCGCTGGCAGTGACTCCGCTCTGCGACGTCAGGCGCTTGGTCAGGCCGAAATCGCCGAGGTAGGCGTGCTCCCGCCGGCCGCCACCGGAGGGGATGAGCACGTTCGACGGCTTGACATCGCGGTGGACCAGGCCCGCCTCGTGGGCCGCGTCAAGGGCGGCCGCGATCTGCGCGATCAACGATCCCACCCGACCTGGCTCAAGGCGCCCCTCGCGCTCGATCAGGGTGCCGAGATCGGTACCCTCGACCAGGCGCATGGCCATGTACAGCACGCCGTCGGCCTCGCCCGCGTCATAGATCGGGACGACATTCGGATGATCGATGGAACCCGCCGTGCGCGACTCGCGCAGGAAGCGCTCGCGGAATCGGGGATCGTTGCTGATCTCGGGGGCCACGACCTTGAATGCGACCCGGCGGCCCAGGCGCACGTGTTCCGCCCGATAGACGATTCCCATCCCCCCGCGACCGAGCAGTTCCTCGACGCGATATCCCGCAATCTCGCGCCCGATGAATCGATCTTCGTCCACCGACGACTTGTAGCACAGGGCTCGTATGCTGAACAGCCTCCGATGCCGATGAACCGATGACTGCCGCTCCCCGGACGGGCTGGCCCGCGCCCGGCGCGCTGGTGGGGGGCTATCGGCTGGCCCGGCTGCTCGGCGAGGGCGCCACCGGCCGGGTGTACCTGGCAACCACCGAGGCGGGAGACCAGGTCGCCCTCAAACTCCTTCGCGCGGACTTGTCGGCCGACGCGACCTGGTCCGTGCGCTTCGCCCATGAAGCGCGGGCCGCAGCCACCGTGACGAGCCGCCATCTCGTTCCCATTCTTGGTTCCGGTCGGGATGGCGGGTGGCAATACCTGGCAGCTGCCTTCGTACCCGGCGGCTCACTGGCCGACCAACTGGTCTCCGGGCCAACCTCGGTCGGTATGGCCGTCCGCGTCGGCCGCCATGTGGCAACCGGTCTCGATGCGCTCCATGCTGCCGGTCTCGTCCATCGGGACGTGAAACCGTCGAACATCCTGCTCACGACCGACGGAACTGCCCTGTTGACCGATTTCGGCCTGGCCAAGGGTCCGGCCTACACCGCCCTGACCATGCCCGGACAGCTCATGGGTACCGTCGACTACCTGGCTCCCGAACTCATTCGGGGCGGCGAGGCGACCGGCGCAAGCGACCTCTATGCCCTGGGCTGCGTCATCCACGAATGCCTGGCGGGGTTGCCGCCGTTCGCCGGTGCAGGCGTCCTGGGTGTGGCCCGCGCTCACCTCGAGCAGACGCCGCCCGACCTGGCCGAACTCCGTGCCGACCTGCCCCCGGCCCTGCCGGCCGCAGTGCGCGTGGCACTCGAAAAGGACCCCACCCGCCGCCCGCCG
>JAHFBB010000159.1 GCA_023250255.1 Chloroflexota bacterium
GACCGTCGACCTTGTCGAACGGATGGCCGATCGGGAGGGGATCGTCTTCATGCGGACGACCCGCGAGAAGACCACGGTCATCTACCCGCCGGGGGAGGCGTTCCCCATCGGGGGATCGCGGATCGCGCGCTCGTCGCCCGATGATCGCGTGACGGTGGTGGCAGCGGGGATCACCCTTCACCAGGCCATTGCCGCGGCCGAAAGGCTCGTGGCGGTGGGCATTGGTTGTCGGGTGCTCGACGCCTACTCGATCAAACCCATGGACGTGGCCGCCATACGAGCGGCGGCCGAGATTGGGCCGATCGTCACCGTAGAGGATCATTTCGCCCAGGGTGGCCTGGCCGATGCGGTTCGCGAGGCGGTGGCGGATGTGCCGACGCCGCCACGGATTCGCAGCCTGGCGGTGACCGCGATGCCTGGATCGGCGACACCGGCCGAACAGCTGGCGGATGCCGGCATTGATGCCGACGCCATCGTCGCGGCCGTCACCGCCCTGCTCGCCGAAACCGATTGAGGACCAGACAGATGAACACCCTGCAACGCCTCCACGCCGAATTCGACCAGAGTCCCTGGGTCGACTCCATCGACCGGCAGCTCATCGAATCGGGTGGCCTTGCCGAGCTGGTGTCGGACGGAATCCGAGGGCTGACCAGCAATCCGACCATCTTCGCCAAAGCCGTTGCCGCGGGCCATTACGACGAGCTCATCGCCCGGATGCACGCCGCCGGCTCGGACACCCAGGCTATCTACCAGGCGATCGCGGTCGGTGACATCCGCGATGCCGCCGACATCTTGCGGTCGGTGTACGAGGCATCTGGCGGAGCGGATGGTCTTGCCTCGATCGAAGTGGAGCCCGCCCTCGCCCTGGATGCGGCAGCCACGCTTGCCCGTGCGCAGGAACTGTGGGCCGCCGTCGACCGACCGAATATCTTCATCAAGATTCCCGGCACCGCGGCCTGCCTGCCGGCCATCGAGAACACCCTGGCAGCAGGCATCAATGTCAACGTTACCCTGCTGTTCAGCGTGGAGGTCTATCGGCAGGTTGCCGCCGCATTCATCGCCGGCCTCGGCCGCTGGCAGGCGGCGGGCGGGGACGTCCGACGGGTTGCGTCGGTGGCGAGTTTCTTCGTCAGCCGGGTGGACACCAAGGTGGACCGCGCACTCGACGTGATGGCCGACCCTGACGTGTCGGCCTTGCGCGGGACCGCGGCCATCGCCAACGCCCGGATGGCATACGCCGCCTTCGAGGAGATCTTCTCGGGCGCAGGGTTCGCCCGCCTGCGTGCGGCCGGGGCGCGGGTTCAGCGCTGCCTGTGGGCCTCGACCTCGACCAAGGATCCTGCCTACCGCGACGTTCGCTATGTCGAGGAGTTGATCGGTCCGCAGACGGTGAACACCCTACCCCGCGAAACCATCGCGGCCGCGCTTGACCACGCGGTCCTCGAACGCACCGTGGATCGCGACCCGGCATCGGCTGCCGCTGCCCTGGCGGCCATCGAGGATGTGGGCATTTCGATGGCGACTGTCACCGACGAACTGCTCGACGAAGGAGTGCGCGCGTTCGGCGCCTCGTTCGACGAGTTGATGGGCACCATCGAGCAGACCCGGAGCAGCCTGGCGGGTACATGACCGAATCCCTCGAGGAGGCGGTCGCGGCTCGCCTGGACGCGTGGACCGCGGCGCGCGTTGCCGAGCGCCTGTGGGCGCGCGACGGGACACTCTGGGCCGAAAGCGGGTCCGCGCCGGCCGAGCTGACCTCGTGGCTCGGTTGGCTCGATCTGCCCGACCGAATGGCCGGCCGGCGGCGCGAGATCGAAACCCTGGCGGCCAGCGTGGTCGCTGACGGCTACCGCCAGGTCGGAGTTCTGGGCATGGGTGGTTCGAGCCTGGCCCCGGATTTGCTCGCCCGCCTGTCCGGTGACCTGGAGATGCGGGTCTGTGATTCCACCCACCCTGACGCCGTTCGCGCCTTCCGTGCCTGGGCCAACGCCCGCCGAACGTTGCTGTGCGTCAGTTCGAAGTCAGGCACGACTGTCGAGCCCCTTGCCTTCCAGTCCACCCTTGCCGAAGACCTGCCGGGCCTTGACTTCCTGGCGATCACCGACCCGGGCAGCCCGCTCGCCGATCTCGCGGCCAGTCAGGGGTTTCGCGCCATTGTTTCGGGCGAGCCCGATGTTGGCGGGCGGTACTCGGCGCTGTCGGTGTTCGGGTTGGTTCCGGCCGCGCTGCACGGGGTCTCCATTGGCCCGATCCTCGCGGCGGCGGCGGCCATGGCCGCAGAGTGTCACCTCCCGGGTCGCGAGAATCCCGGGCTCGTGCTTGGGGCGTTCCTGGCCGAGGCCGCGGCCGCGGGTCGTGACAAACTCACGATCCTGACCGGACCCGATCTGAGCGTACTCGTCGACTGGATCGAACAGCTCGTGGCCGAGAGCCTGGGCAAGAACGGGCGAGGGATCGTCCCCATCGTCGGCGAGGGGCTCGAGGCGGTGGCCGACTTCGGTCCAGATCGAAGCGCCGTGTTGATCGACGGCTTTGGTCGCGATTCGTCTGAACTCGATACCGCTGCCCGACTGCTCGGGGAACGGGGCGTTCCGATTCGTCGGTGGCGCGTCGAGTCGCCCGCGGACCTCGGGGCGGAGTTCTGCCGGTGGGAGGTTGCCACGGCGGTGGCAGCCATTCGCCTGGGGGTCAACCCGTTCGACCAGCCGAACGTGGCCGAGGCGAAGGCTGCGACCGAGGCGGCGCTCGCGTCCGACGCGGTCAGCCCATCGCCGACGACGGATTCTGCGCACCTGCTCACCGACCTCGTGGCCGAGGTCGCGCCGGGGGACTACCTGGCCATCCTTGCCTTCCTGCCGCCAACCGAGCCGGTCCGTTCCGCCCTCTCGAACCTCCAGACGTTGCTGCGGCGGAAGACCGGAGCGGCGGTGACGGTCGGCATTGGTCCGCGCTACCTGCATTCCACCGGCCAGTTGCACAAGGGTGGACCGAATCGGGGGGTCTTCTTGGTGATCACCGCCTCGCCGGACCGCGACTTGCCGATCGGAGGGCAGGACGCGACCTTTGGTCAGCTCATCGCCGGCCAGGCGGCTGGCGATATGGCCACCCTCCAACGCCATGGTCGGCGGACCGCGCATGTCCATCTCGCAGATTTGGCCGAGGGCTTGGATGGACTTGCGGCGATGATGTCGACCGCGAACTGACAGGAGGACCGATGGAGGCAGGGATCTGCGGCCTGGGCCGCATCGGGGCAGGAATGGCCCGGCGGATGGCACGAGGCGGCCACGAGGTCATCGCCTGGAACCGGACCGCCCAGGTGGCGGCCGATCTGGCGGCCGAGCCGGATAACCAGGGACATATCCGGGCCGCCGGGACGCTCGAGGAGATGGTGGCTGGCCTCGCTCGCCCGCGACACGTGTTGGTCAGCCTGCCGGCCGGAGACATCACCGAGGAGATGGTCCACCGCCTGGCCGACCTTCTCGACCCCGGCGACGTGATCATCGAGTCGGGGAACTCGAATTTCCGCGATTCGGTCCGCCGTGCGGCTGAACTCGAACCGCGCGGGATCGCGCTGCTCGATATGGGCGTCAGCGGCGGGGTCTGGGGCCTGGAGGTTGGCTTCTGTGCCATGGTCGGTGGCACGCGCGAAGCGTTCGACGGCTTCGAACCCCTGGTGCGGACCCTGGCCCCAACGGACGGCTACCTGTATTGCGGACCGTCCGGCGCCGGGCACTACGTGAAGATGGTCCATAACGGCATCG
>JAHFBB010000160.1 GCA_023250255.1 Chloroflexota bacterium
GGGCAGCCACTGCTTCCCTGCACCTGGCCGTAACTCACGTAATCGAGGATCCAGCCGTTGATGCACGAGTTGTTACTGCCGCTGGTGCCGTCCTCCGCCTCGCCGGCAGCCTGGCTTGGGCACTCCGCGGAGGTCCCATGCATGACGGACCCCTGGTTCGACCCGGCGAACATGAAGGCGATGAACTGGCTGAAATGGTAATAGAGCTTGCTGCCGTTGCCAGTGTTCTCGCCGTCCGGGCAGGGATCAGTCCCGGACGCCGGCTCGACGTCGCAGGTCGCGTCGAACAGCGGAATGATCACCGGGATCTGCTGGTTGCCCCACCAGTCGATGGCGTCCTCAACCGGCTGCGCCGAGATGTTGCCCGTCTGGGTGACCTGGTACCAGCCCGGCGCCTCGAGGGCCGGATTGTCCGGCTGCTCGATCGAATCGCGGAGGGCACTCGCCCCGCCGCCGTACCAGCTCAGCCAGCCGACCGAGCCCGACGCGTTGGTGCAGAACGGGATCGACACCATGGTGGCAGCGTCACCGGGTGCCCCGAACGGCCAGGGTCCGGTTCCTGACAGGAGGGTCTTGTGATCCTCCTTGTTGCAGCTGTAGCGGTACTGGTACATCGTGATCGGCATGACGTTGCAGCCGTCGCCGCCGGCACAGGTGCCCGCGAGGTAGCCTGAGACGGCTGTCGCCTTCGCGTGGACGGACCAGGTCGAGATGCCGATCAACTGCGCGAAGAACATGTCCACCTGCCGGTTGGCATCAACCTCCACGCCCCGCGCGTCCGCCGGAATGCTCCCTCCGCCGACTGCCTGACCAACGGGGTCGCCGTACCGGTCGGTGTACACGGCGGATGCGATGCTGACGCCGTTCGCGCTGGCTGATGCCTGCACCTTGGCGAGCACATCGGCATCGGTCATGGCCGGCCCGAGGGTGAACCTCGCCTGGCCAAGGACGATGGCGCCCGATTCGGCTGCGGCGTCGGCGCCGCTCTGGATGTCTCGGAACTGTCCCCAGGCAAAGCCGGCATCAATGATCAATCCGACCATCAGGACGATGACCAGGAACCCGCCTGCCACGATGACCAGGACCTGGCCCCGCTCGGAACCGCGACCTACGCTCATGGCAACCGCGGCCAACACTTGGCCTTCGGCAGGTCCGGCGGATCCGGGCAGACCCGCTCGATGGGCATGGTCGTGGTCGAGGTGATCGTGATCGGACCGATCAAGTCGCCGATCAGGGGGGTCGCGGCGGAGTATTGGTAGGTCACCGTCACGTCGACCAGGCAGCCGACGCAATAACCGTGAAAGGTTGGTACCACGCTGGATACCGGGATCGACACCGCCTTGCCGACCGCCACGGTTTCGATGTCGCCTGTGTCTTGGTTGACGATAGCCACCCGTGCCCCGGCATGCGACGCATTGGACACCGCATTGAAGCCGTATACCGCCCGGCCGAGGTCGAACACCCCGACGAGCAGGAAGATCAGCAGCGGCATCGCCAGGGCGAACTCGACCAGCGACTGACCGCGGTGGGATCGGTGCCGAATCATTGGTGGTACGGACAGAGGGTGTAGGGCGTACTCACCCGGCAGACGGTCATCGCCGTGCCGCACGGGAACTGGAGGCCCGGCGGGAGTGACTGACCGCCCACGGACTTGCTGGCCGTGCTGCCTCCGGTCCACGGTTGAGCCGGGCTCGAACCCAGGGTGGTCGTGAAGTTGTACGGGCCACCCTTCCAGACCGCGTCGGCGGTCGCGTACGAGTAACTCCGGCCGTAGAGCTGCGGGACGGTGCACGGCGTCGGCGTGGGCGTCGGCGTAGGAACCGGTGTTGCCGTTGGCGTGGGCGATGGCGTGGGCGTGGGCGTCACTTCGATGATCGGGATGGTGCAGGGCATCCCGCAGTTGGAGGAGCCGAACGTTCCGTTGGTCACGTAACTGACGGTGATCTGGATCGATTCACTGCCCTCGATGACTCCGTCCGGGCAGCCAGTCAGCTCCACGTACTTCGAGGTCTGCCCGGCGAGGATAGTGATCGACTGGCCGCTGGGGTAGCGGGTGTAGTCCTTGCTGCCGTCCCCCACCACGCAAGATGAGCCGTAGTTCGCCGACCCGGCGTAGGCAAGGTAGATGTAGACGTTGCTGCTGGACGGCGAGGAGATGCTGGCCGTCAATCGGATGGTGCACGAGGACTCGCACAGAGTCGGTGAGGCCAGGCTCAGGGTGACGGTCGTCGGTGGCGGTGTCGGTGGCGCCGGGGGAGCTGCCGCGAGGGTGCCACGGATGGGGAAGACGGCATCGGCGCTGATGACCACCACGCCGCCGGCGAACAGGTTGGCCACCAGCGGGGTGATCGGCTGGAAGAAGCAGGTCAGGCTGACGCCGGCGGGGTCACCCAGGTCGTAACCGTCGGGGAATGTCGGGGTGGGCAGGGCGCCCGCGGTCGGCAGAATGCAGTTCAGGCTGCCATCGTCGATGAGGGTCTGGTAATACGCCTGCGCCGCCGCATCTCCGGGCGAGGCCCAGGCCTCGGCGTTGATCGCCGCCGCATTGGCCAGGTGGCGGGCATCGTTCTGCAGGCCGACCCAGCCAAAGAAAACCCGTCCGAAGTCCAGACCAAGCAGGATGACCAATAGGAGGACGGGCAGGATGAGGGCAAGTTCGATGAAGGCCTGGCCGCGTCGCTCATGGAAGGGCTTCTGCCGGCTGCGCCAAAGTCTTTCGATCGTCCCCTCCATTCACACAAATAGGAAGAAAGTACCGGGTGGGTCGTGGGAGGGCGCAGTGTACCCACGCCAACCTTGCCGTCAACCTTGCGACGCAGGTCTGCGGCGCGCTCGGGCAACGCCAGCGCGCCCGTCATAGACTCGCTGGCCTGATCGAGCGCGTCCTGGTCCTCCCCCGAGCCGCCGTCCCCGGCGGTTGCGACTTCAGCGGCATTCGTCCGCTGGGCGGTGTAGGCGACGCGCTCGTGCGGGAGGCGATCCGTCGGCAGGGTCGCTGGCTCGATCGACCGCTGGCCGAGGAGGATCCGACCCACAAGCAGGTCATTCCCTATGTCGTCGTGCGCGACGGTCCCGCGGTCTTCCTGATGGAACGGACCGATGCCGGCGGCGACCCCCGGCTCCACCACCGGGCGAGCATCGGTGTCGGCGGTCACCTCAACCCGGTGGACGATGGGCCAGATCCGCTGGCCGCCGGCCTGGCGCGCGAATGGACCGAGGAGCTGGACGCCGACTGGGAACCGGAATTCACAGTGGTGGGCCTGCTGAACGATGACCGCAACGCGGTCGGCGCGGTGCACCTGGGGGTGGTGTTCAGCGTCGAGGCCACCGGCCGCCCGCTGACCGTCCGCGAAACGGACAAGCTGAGCGGGTCGTTCGTTGAGCCTCCGGCGGTGTTGACGAAGTGGGATCGGCTCGAGACATGGTCCCAACTTGTCGCCGCGCACCTCTTCGGGGAGCCACCAGAGCAGGGCTGAGGAGCAGGTCTATACTCGAAAACACCATGGCCCTCCTGCGACGGGCCCTCGCCCTGGCGGCCCTCCTGCTCGGTATCGCTTCGCTGGCACTCGGCAAGGGGCCGTTCATCGCCCGGATTGAATTGACCGGGGTGATCGACCAGGTCGAGGCGGCCTACATCGAGGAAGGACTGGCGGCCGCTGTCAGCGGCGGCGCGACGTCCGTCCTGATCGAGATCGACTCGCCCGGCGGCGAGCTGACCAGCAAGGACCGGATCGTCAAGGCCATC
>JAHFBB010000161.1 GCA_023250255.1 Chloroflexota bacterium
TGTTCGAGAAGACCGTGGTCAGCCGGAGGAGGCGGCGGTCGCCATCGAGCTCGATCCGCCAGTTCGAGAGGGTGGTCATCACCAGGTTGGGCAGCACGTCGCCGTCGTTCGGGCTGGGGTCGGTCGGTGCGGGTGACGCCAGTGGACTGACCGATGCGGATGGGCCGGGCGCGGCCGCACAGCCGGCGGCCAGGAGCAGGCCGAGCAGTACGAACCTGCGCCAGATCACGCGGCAGCCTCGTGGTCCGCAGGCTCGACCCCGGGGCGCCACTGGACGACGATGGCGGCACTGACGATGGCCACGCCGCCGACCAGTTGCAGCGCCGTTGGAATTTCGTCCAACAGGAGGGCGGCCAGGACAACGGCGACCACTGGTTCGAGAGTCGAGATGATCGCTGCACGCGGGGCGCCGAGGCTGCGAATGCCCATGATCCAGGCCATGGTCGGGATGCCTGCGCCGATTGTTCCGGCCCACAGGACCGGCGCGAGGGCCGCGGTCGAGACCAGCGGTTCGCCGAGGGCATCAAGTGATCCCATACCGGCCCCGACCAGCAGATAGGCGGAGGTGGCAACCGCGAAGGTCACGCCGCCGGCCATGGGTGAGGGCACCGACGAGAATCCATGACGCGCTGCGAGCGCATACACGACCTGGCAGAGGCCACCCAGGAAGGCGAGTCCCACCCCAAGGAGGTCGAGCTGCCCCACCTCTCCTGCCCCAACGATCACCAGCGTCAGGCCGATGAGGCTGACCCCGAGGGCCGTCCAGCGCAATCGGTCCAGGTGCTCGCCAAAGAAGAGCGTGGAGGCCAGCGCCACCATCCCGGGATAGGTGTAGAAGACGAGCAGCGTCAGCGCGACGCTGATCCGGCCCAGGGCCAGGAAGACCGACAGATTGAGGAGGGCGTTGGCCAGGCCGGCGACCACGTTCATCAGCTGATCGCGCCGGGGGATCTCGCGGAGTGGTCGTGCCACGACCTGGCCCATCCGCGCCAGGACAATGGCCACTGCAACCACCATCAGCCCACCGATGACGGCCCGCCAGGTGACGAACGTGAGTTCGCTGACTCCCGCCTCGAACGCAAACCGGGAGACCGGGCCCAGGGTGCCGAAACAGATGGCCGCGACGACCACCAGGCTCGCCCCGAAGCCGGTACTGGTGGCCGGTCGATCCCTCATGAGGGAGTCTCCGCTGGGTCGAGCTCTCGGGCGAACCGCTCACGCTCGGCTTCGAGGGTCACCGATCGGTCCAGGGCGCGGTTGTGGCGCTCGACGAGATCGCGGATGAGGGCCGGGTCCTGGTAGCTGGCCGGGTCGCCCAGCCGCTCGGTGAGCTCGGCGAGTTCAGCGGCGGTGGCAGCCAGGTCTGCCTCGACCCGCTCGGCCGTGGCCTGGACCTCGCGTGACGCGGCGTGCCGCCGGTTGCGCGCCTCGGCCTCGGAACGCTTGCGGGCCGCGGCTTCGCTGCCGCTCTCGCGTCGAGGCGCGGGCGGGACCACCCCGCGAGGAGTTGCCACACCTTCGGTCGCCCCCGGCCGTTCGATGTCGATCCCGCGAGATTCCGCATAGGACTCGAAATCGCCCGGATAGAGGGTGGCCGTTCCGCCGCTCACCTCGATGATCGTGTCGGCCACGGTGCGGATCAGGTATCGGTCATGGGTGATCAGCACCAGCGTGCCGCCGAATTCGTTCAGCGCGTCTTCGAGGATGTCGCGGCTGGCAATGTCGAGGTGGTTGGTGGGCTCGTCCAGGCACAGCAGGTTGGCCGGATCCGCCAGCAACTTGGCCAGCGCCAGGCGGGTCTGTTCGCCACCCGACAGAACGTCCACCGGCTTGCGGATGTCATCGCCGCTGAACAGGAAGGCCCCCAGGAGCCGGCGCTGCTCGGCGCTGGACAGGCGGGGGGCCGCAGTTTCGAGTTCCTCGAGAACCGTGTTCGCCGGGTTGAGCGCCTCGATTTGGTGCTGGGCGAAGTAGGCGACCCGCACGTTGTGCCCCAGCTCCCGACTGCCGCCCTCGAACTCCAGCGCCCCGGCCAGGATCTTCAGCAGGGTGCTCTTGCCGGCGCCGTTGGGACCGATGAGCGCAATCTTCTGGCCCCGCTCGAGAGCCAGGCTGAGCCCGTCGTACACGGTGTGCTCGCCATATCGCTTGGTGACGCCGCTCAGGCTGATGACCGTCCGGCCGCTGCGCGGGGGCTGCGGGAATCGGAACCGGATGGACTTCGTCCGCGACCCGGGCACCTCCACCCGCTCCATCCGCTCGAGGTACTTGATCTTGGACTGGGCCTGCTTGGCCTTGTTCTTCTTGTAGCGGAAGCGCTCGATGAACCGCTCGATGCGCACAATCTCGCGCCCCTGGACCCGCGCCTGGCGCTCCCGTTCCGCAATCCGGGTTTCCCGTTGATCCACGAAATCGGCGTAGTCGCCCACGTACTCGGTCAGCGTCCCGTCCCGCAGTTCGGCGATTCGGTTGGCGACGACGTTGATGAAATCCCGGTCGTGGCTGACCAGGATCACGGCCCCGGCATAGTCGGCCAGGAAGTTCTGCAGCCATTCGACCGACGCCAGATCGAGGTGGTTGGATGGCTCGTCGAGCAACAACACGTCCGGGTTGGCGAGCAGCAGCCGTGCCAGGGCCACCCGCATCATCCAGCCGCCGGAGTACTCACCGATGTCCCGCTCGGCATCGCCCTCGGCGAACCCAAGCCCGGCCAGGATGCGCCGCGCCTCGGCCTCGATGGACCAGCCGCCCAGCTGTTCAAACCGATGCTGGAGCCGGCCGTACTCGTCCATCAGTTCGCTGAGCTCCGATTCCTCGGACGCCTCGGCCAACTCCAGTTCGATGTGGGTCAGCCGCCGGCCGATCCCGCTGATCGTGCCGGCCCCGGCCAGCACCTCGGCCAGGACCGTGTGGCCGCGCAGTTCGGCGACCTCCTGGCGGAGGTAGCCGATGACCACGTCCTTGCCGCGGGCCACGGCTCCGGCATCCGCCTGCTGTTCGCCGGTGATGATCTCGAGCAGGGTGGTCTTGCCGGTGCCGTTGGCTCCGACGATCGCCACCCGTCGGCCGGCGCTGACCTGCAGGCTGACGTCGCTGAACAGGAACTGGGCGCCGTGGCTCTTGGCCACCCCCGAGATGTTGACCAGGCTCACGAGCGCTCGGCCGCCGGGCTGAGTTTCGCACCGGCGGTATCGAATCGCAGGCGGGTGGCCATCCCCGGTCGATCGGCGGCGTCGCTCGCCCACGCGTTCCACGCCTTCTCGACCGCGTGGGCGCTGATCGGTGAGTCGCAGATCGCCAGCACGGCCGGCCCGGCCCCGGACAGGCAGGCCCCGGCGGCGCCCGATTGGTAGGCGGCTTCGATCAGGGCAGAACTGCCGGGCAGGTGCGGCAATCGGTACGGCTGATGGATTCGATCATCCATGGCGTCGTGCAGGAGGGTGGCGTCGCTGGTCAGGATGGCGGTCGTGAGCAGCGCGGACCTGGCGGCCTGGGCCGCGGCATCGGCGTGAGGTAACCGGGCGGGAAGTGCGGCCCGCATGTCCGCCGTTCGGCTCTGGCGATGGGGAATGAACACCACCGGGATCCAGTCATCGGGTGCGCGAAACCGACGAAGGGTGACCGCGGACGGTCCGCCAACCTGGGGTCGCCCGGCGACGGCCAGGGTGAACCCGCCGTACAGGGCAGCGGCCACATTGTCCGGATGCCCTTCCAGCCAGGCGGCCAATGCCAGCA
>JAHFBB010000162.1 GCA_023250255.1 Chloroflexota bacterium
TTCCCGCGCGACAGGGCGACCTGGCCGGCGCGATGGCGGCAGACGTTGTAGAAGCCGCGCAACACCCCGTCGGTCCCGTGGGTGATGACCAGCGGCTCGTCGAGGATGGTGACCGGCACGAAATCCCCCACCCGGGCCAGGTCCTCCGCGCGTGCCACCAGTTGCCAGGTCCGGCCGAAGATCGCTCGCTTTTCGTCCTCGAGGACCGATGGATCGAGGTAGAACCGCGATGGCAGGGTCGAGGCGCGGGACAGCGGGGCAGGCACGGACGAGAGTGTATCGGCCGAAATGAGTCTTGCCCGGGCGGGCGGTGCGTGGTACACAAGGCAGCATCAGCATTAGCACGGTCACTTTGGCCGGGCGAACCGAGGAGGGTTCATGAGGATCAAGGCGCCCGCGGCGGCCATTCTGGCCAGCCTGCTGTTCGTATCGGCCTGCAACCAGACAGCGGACCTGCCGAAGGTCGTCTGTGTCGGTGCGGCTACGACCTACCTGGATTGGCTCAACGGCGACTTCCAGCCCGATGTGCAGGACGCCATCAGCGAGCCGGCCAGCATGTCGGGTGATCTGGCCGAGACCGTCCAGTCGGCAGGAGTCCTTCGGGTCGCCACCGACTCGGACTACGCTCCGCAGTCGTTCCGCACGCCTGACGGTTCGTGGGAGGGCTTTGATATCGATGTCGCGACCGAAATCGCCCATCGTCTCGGAGTTGAGCCAGAATTCCAGCATCAGGACTGGGACATCATCACGGCCGGCAACTGGAACAGCCGCTGGGACATCAGCGTCGGCTCGATGACGATCACGACCGACCGCAAGCCGCTGTTCGCATTCACTCAGCCGTACTACTACACCCCGGCCTACCTGGCGGCCAGTACCCGCTCGGAGGTCACCAGCCTCGACGACATCGGCTTCACCATCCCCGATGACGTGACCGCCACCCAGCTGCCGACCGATGCCAACTGCATCGAGCAGATCGCGGCCGGGCGGACCGAGTTCGACCTGTTGATCACCTCGGGCACTGTCATCGACGGAGCGATTGCGGCCGAACAGCCGATCGTCAAGATCGGTGAGCCGATCTACCAGGAGGACCTGGCGGTGGCGCTCGACCAGAATGGCCCGGAGATGGCTGGACTGTTGTACGAAATCGACCAGGCCATTGGCGAGATGCACGCCGATGGCACGCTCACTGCACTGAGTGAGCAATGGTTCGATGGGGCCGATCTGACCCAGGACCCGTCAGGGGAGTAGGAACGGATAGCCCAATCCGACGAACGGGGACCCGCAGCGGGTCCCCGTTCCGTCTTCCCTGGAGGAGCAGATGATCGCGGCTGACGCGCCGGAACCCGGATCGGTCCTCTACCAGATCGAGGACGCGCGGGCGCGCGCCCGGCGCAGTTTCCAGGTGAAGTTCGCGCTCACCTGGGTGGCTCTGGTCGGCGGCCTAGTGGTCGCCCTGTACGTCACCGGCAACATCGACACCGAGTTCATCTCGACCTGGGCGCCGTTCATCGTTGCCGGGGCGTGGGTGACCGTCTACATCTCGCTGATCTCGATCGTCCTCGCGACCCTGCTGGCGTTGATCGGGGCCATGGGTCGAATGTCGCGCAATCCGTACCTCAATGGCGTTGCGTCGCTGTACGTCTCGCTCGTCCGAGGGACGCCGCTGATCGTGCAGGTGTTCTTCATCTACCTGGCGCTGCCCCAGGTCGGGGTCGTCCTGCCGGCGATCCCCTCGGGCATCATCGCCCTCTCGTTCAACTACGGCGCCTACATGACCGAGATCTTCCGCGCCGGCATCCAGGCGGTCCCCCGCGGGCAGCGTGAAGCAGCCCAATCGCTTGGCATGCCCGAACGCCAGCTGATGTGGCGGATCGTCCTGCCGCAGGCGTTCCGGATCGTCATCCCGGCCATCGGCAACGACTTCGTGTCGATGCTCAAGGACTCGTCGCTCGTTTCGTTCCTCGCGGTCGAAGAGTTGCTCTATCGCGCCCAGCTGGTGGGTCGCCAGAACTTCCGCAGCCTGGAGGCGCTGATCATCGCCGCCACGATCTATTGGATCCTGACCATTGCCTTCAGTTTTGCCCAACAGAATCTCGAGCAGCGCATGGCACGAGGCGACCGATGACCGACCACATCGTCCACCCGGTCACCGGCGCCCACCTGGGCGACAACATCGTCCGCGCCCAACAGATCGAGAAGTACTTCGGCCGGAACCACGTCCTCCGCGGGCTCGACATCGACGTCCGTCAGGGTGAATCGGTCATGCTCATCGGCCGCTCGGGTAGCGGCAAGACCACCTTCCTGCGCTGCGTGAACTTCCTCGAGGAGCCTTCGGCCGGCTGGGTGGAGATTGACGGGCTGCGCGTTGACGCCGACCCGCTGCATACCCGCTCGCGAGCTCACCTCGAACAGATCCGCCAGATCCGGATCCGCTCCGGCATGGTCTTCCAGGAATTCAACCTGTTCCCCCATATGAGCGTCTTGGCAAACCTGATCGAGGCACCCACCAAGGTGAACCACGTGCCCAAGGCAGAAGCGATCGAACGGGCTGAGGCCTACCTCGACAAGGTCGGCCTGACCGAGAAGCGGGATGAGTACCCCCAGCGCCTCTCAGGCGGTCAGAAGCAGCGGGTCGCAATCGCCCGTGCGCTGTGCATGGAGCCCAAGGTGCTGCTGTTCGACGAGCCAACCAGCGCACTCGATTCAGACCTCATTGGCGAGGTTCTCAAAGTGATGGAGGATCTGGCGCACGAAGGTACGACGATGATCGTCGTCACCCATGAGATGCACTTTGCCCGCGAGGCCGCGGATCGGGTGATCTTCCTCGAAGAGGGTCTTGTCGTCGAAGAGGGACCGCCCGAAGTCATGCTCAGCGAGCCGACGGACGGCCGAACGCAGCAGTTCCTGCGGCGGTTCCTGGCTGACTAGCCGCGACTAGGCGGGCTCGGGCGCCGGTGGATTGGCGTCTGGCGGATCCTTGGGCTGCATGCCCGCCAGGATCGCCTCGCCGGCGGCCACCGCCTCAGGGCTGTGCGGCTGACCGGAGATGGCCGGGAACAGGAAGTCGCGAATGGCAATGTCCGCCAGGGCGATGATCGGGATGGCCACCAAGCCGCCCACGATGCCCAGCAGGCTCATGCCGCCAATGACGCCGAGCATGACCGCAATGGGCGACACGTTCACCGCGTGGCTCTGGACGAGCGGGGTGACGATCAGCCCCTCGAGCTGCTCAAGGATGATGATCCAGACCACGATCAGGATGGCCGCCTGTGGCGACACGCTGAAGCCGATGATGAACGCGGGCACGATCATCAGCAGGGTGCCGAGGTACGGGACGGCCGCGGCGAGGAAGGTGATCGCGCCCAGGGCCGCCGCATAGGGCATGCCCAGCACCAACGCTCCGAGGAAGACGCCGATGCCCTCGAAGGACATCGACACCAGCAGGCCGCGGATGTAGCCGCCGAGCCGATCGAACGCGAAGAACAGTCGGCCGACGATGAACGGTCGATCTCCCGGCTTGGCGAACTGGGCAACGTACGGGGCAAAGCCGCCGCCATCGAGCATCATCATCAGGGCCAGGATGGCGCCGATGAACAGGCTGCCGACGATCCCGAATACGCCAATGGCGACGTCCAACAGGCTGCCGAAGTCCGGTGGCGTCCCGTCACCCCCGGGGAAGATACCGTCGACGATGGCCTGGCCCTTGCCGGCGCCGAACACGC
>JAHFBB010000163.1 GCA_023250255.1 Chloroflexota bacterium
CAGACGGGCGCCGGTCCCGCAATCCTGTCCGGAATGTCGTAGCTCACGGATCCGCTATTTCGGCGCGGGAACGCAGCGCGTGCAGGCCGAGGTCCGGACCCGGTTCCCCAATCTTCGGGTGGGCCGACTCGATTCGGACACCATGGATCGGCGCCGTGGCTTCGAGGCGATCTACGACGATTTCCGTGAAGGGCGGCTGGATGTGCTGATCGGCACCCAATTGGCTGCCAAGGGGCTCGACGTGCCGTCGGTGACCCTGGTGGCGGTGGTTGCCGCGGATGTCACGTTGCACCTGCCGGACTTCCGCGCCGCCGAGCGGACCTTCCAGATGGTCGCCCAGGTTGCCGGGCGTGCGGGTCGGGGTCCGCATCCGGGCCGGGTGATTGTCCAGACCTACGCTCCCGATCATCCGGCGATCACGTGCGCCGTTCAGCTCGATCCGGACGCGTTCGCCGCCAGCGAGCGAGCGCGGAGACGGGTCCTGGGCTACCCACCATTCACCCACCTCGCCCGGCTGCTGATCGCCGATCCCGATCGCATGCGCGGCGAGACGCGGGCACTCGCGGTCGCGGAACTGGTGCAGGTTGCCGGGGTCGAGGTGAACGGCCCGTTGCCCAGTTGGGTGCCGCGTCGGGCTGGGCGTTGGCGCTGGCAGATCGTCATCCGTGCCGTGGATCCCGACGATCGCCAGGCAGCGCTCGAGCGGGTGCCGGCGGGAATCGGAATCGACGTCGACCCCGAATCGCTCCTCTAGAATGGACCCGTGGCCATCCGTCGAATCCTGACGCTGGAAGAACCGGTCCTCCGCGAGCGCACGCGGAAGGTGACGACGTTCGATGTATCGCTTCACCGCCTGCTCGATGACATGCTCGAGACCATGCGCGATGCACCGGGCATTGGCCTGGCGGCCAACCAGGTGGGGATCGGCCTGCAGATTGCAGTCATCGAGATCGATGGCGTGCTCACCGAACTGATCAACCCGCAGATCGTGCGCCGCTCGGGCGAGGACATCGACTGGGAGGGCTGCCTGTCGATTCCGGGCTTCGTCGCCGAAGTCGCGCGATCCCTCAAGGTGACCGTCAAGGCACGCGATCGGCACGGCAAGGAATTCAGGATTAAGGGAGAGGAACTCCTGGCGCGAGCCCTGCAGCACGAGATCGATCACTTGAACGGCGTCCTGTACGTCGACTACCTCGAATCACTCGAGGAACTCGTCCGAGTCGGGGAGAGCGACAGCGCCGGCGATGACGTCCGCGAAGGGGCGGTCGCTGGGATCTGACGCGCCGGCTTCCGCCGATCTCGGGCGCATCCTGTTCATGGGCAGCGGCACATTCGCCGTCCCCCTGCTCGCGGCGGTGGCTCCGCGCTGCGCCGACATCCTGGTCGTTACCCGCCCGGATCGACCCGCCGGTCGGGGACTGGTCGAGCGGTCTGCCCCGGTTGCTGCCTGGGCACACAACGCCGGTCTGCCAACCGTCGAACCCCGACGTCAGCGCCTGGCTGAGGCGCGCGAGGCGGTGGAGCATTTCGCCCCCGACGGACTCCTGCTCGCGGCCTACGGGCAACTTGTCCCGCCCGATTGGCTGACCCTGGGGGAGCGTCCACCGCTGAACGTTCACCCCTCGCTCCTGCCCCGGCATCGCGGAGCGGATCCGGTCGCGGGAACCATCCTGGCGGGCGATGCCGTAGGTGGCGTGACCTTGATGATCATGGTCGAGGCGCTCGACGCCGGACCGATTGTCGGCCAGTGGCCGGTTCCGCTGACGGGACGAGAGAACGCGCCCGAGCTGGAGGCCGAATTGGCTGAGTTGGCGGCACAGGTTGTGCCACCGGTACTGGTTCAATGGACGACGGGGAGTCTGCAGCCGATTGCCCAGGACGACCACCAGGCGACGCTCATTCGTCCGTTCAGCCGCGCAGATGGGCAGATCGACTGGTCACGCTCGGCGGTTGAGATCGATCGCCAGGTCCGGGCGCTGCAGCCGTGGCCGGGCGCGTGGACGACCCTGGAAGATCGACGGCTGCATGTGCGACGAGCGCATCCGGGCACCGGCGTGGCCGAGGTGCCCATTGGGCTGGTGGTCCCGGGCGATCCACCCGAAGTGGCCTGCGGTGGCGGATCACTGGTGCTTGACGAAGTCCAGCCTGAAGGACGGGGTCGGATGACCGGCGCCGATTGGCGGCGTGGGATCCCTCGTCAGCACGTCCTCCTCGGGGGCTGATCCAGCCGCCCGCGGCACCGGCGGTATACTCGACGAACCGCTCGGAGGTGGCGGAACGGACCATGTTCTTCTTCTCAACGGACTATCTGCTGTGGGTGCTGCTGCCCACGATTCTGCTTACTGGCTGGGCCGCGTGGCGGGTCCGGTCAACATACGGACGCTGGTCAAAGGTGGACTCGGGCATCGGTCTGAATGCCTTTGATTTCGCCCGTCGGCTCCTCGACCGCCAGGGTTTGACCGATGTGCGGATCGAGCCGACACCAGGCCAGCTCACCGACCATTACGATCCCCGCGGCAAGGTTCTCCGGGTGAGCCAGGCGGTTGCCAGCGGCCAGATTGGCAGATCGGATGACCCGGCACGTGGCGCGCCATCTGTCCCGTCGGGCAACCTGTCGGTCGCCGCGGCCGCGGTCATCGCCCACGAGGTGGGCCACGCTCTGCAGGACCACCAGCGCGACCCATGGATGCAGGTCCGCAGCGTGATCGTGCCGGCTGCCCAGATCGGCTCGAACCTCGGACCGTGGCTCGTGGTTGGCGGTCTGATCTTTCAGATCGAGGGGTTGGCCCTGGCGGGGCTGCTGGCGTTCGGGGCGGCCGTGGTCTTCACCCTGGTAACGCTGCCGGTTGAAATCGGCGCTTCGGGAAAGGCGCTGGCGTTCGTCGAGGGCCTGGGTATGGTCGGGGAGCGGCAGGATGGCGCCCGCGCCGTGCTGAAGGCTGCGGCGTGGACATACGTTGCCGCTGCGCTGACCGCGATCCTCACCTTCCTGTACTACGCATTCCTCGTGTTTGGCCGTCGTGACTGAGGCGGCTGCCGGACGGCCGCTGCCGGCCATCAGCGAGGTCGAAGGCTCCAACATTCGCGCCTGGCTCGGAGAGCGTCGGCAGCCCGGCTACCGCGCCGATCAGATTCTCGCCGGGGTCGACCGCGGCCCGGCCACTGCATTCGCCGACCTGACCGTCCTGCCGCAATCGCTGCGCGCTGACCTGACCGATGCGTTCGCCTTCTCGTCTTTGACCGCCAGTCGGGTTGTCGCCACGGAGGGGGGCGGCACGGCCAAGGCCGTGCACCTGCTGGCAGACGGTCAACGGATCGAGTCGGTGCGGATGAGCTACGGCCCTCGGGGGGCGCCGACGCGCGCCACCATCTGCATCTCGAGCCAGGCGGGTTGCGCGGTGGCCTGTCCCTTCTGCGCCACCGGCCAGGCGGGCTTTGGCCGCCAACTGAGCGTGGCCGAAATCGTTGACCAGGTGCTGTTCTGGCGGCGCCAGGCGGACGACCCGGCGGCGCCGCACACCAACATCGTGTTCATGGGAATGGGCGAGCCGCTGAATAACACCGAACGGGTCTTCGAGGCGGTGCGGATCCTCAATGATCCCGCGCGTCTGGGCATCGGCGCCCGGCACATCACCGTCAGCACATCCGGAGTGGTGCCCAACATGGAACGGATGGTTGACGAGCTGCCGCAGGTGAACCTGGCAGTCTCGC
>JAHFBB010000164.1 GCA_023250255.1 Chloroflexota bacterium
TCCGTGAGATTCGTGTGCAGCGTGACGAAGTCCGCCCGCTCGAAGAGCTCATCCAGTTCCGTGAACCTCGCGCTCAGCGGCCCGGTGATCGAGTCCGGCAGCGCGACGACGTCGTGGTACAGGACGGTCATTCCGAAACCTGCGGCACGGCGGGCCATTGCCTGGCCGATCCGGCCGAAGCCCACGATCCCCAGGGTCGCTCCGCTGATGTCGGTCCCCAGCAGGAGCAGCGGACCCCACGTCCGCCAGTGGTCGTCGTGGACATACCGGTCGCCCTCCACCACGCGCCGCCCCGCTGCCATCAGCAGCGCCCAGGCGAGATCCGCGGTGGTATCGGTCAGAACGCCGGGCGTGTTGCCCACGGGGATCCCTCGCCGCGTCGCTTCGGGGACAACGATATTGTCGAAGCCCACGGCGTAATTGCTGACGACCTTGAGCTGCGGGCCGGCGCGCTCGAAGAACTCCGCGTCCACCCGGTCGGTGAGGAGCGCCAGCACTCCGTCCATCCCGTGGACGCGTCGCAGCAGCTCCTCGCGCGGCGGCGGCAGTTCGTCAGGCCAGACGTCGGCGTCCGTGGCGGCACGGATCCGGTTCAGGGCATCGTCGGGGATCCGGCGGCTCACGAAGACTCGGGGACGGTCAGCCACGGGGTTCTCCTTGGCGAGCGACTGCCCGCGATTCGGTGGATGGCGGGCGGTGGTCCTGGGCCCTGGCGCGCGCGAAGAACGGGCGCATGCGCTCCAGCGCCATCTCAATGTTCGCCTGGGAGTTCGCATAACTGATTCGGAGGTGGTTGGCGCCGACCTGCCCGAATGCCGTGCCCGACAATACGGACACGCCGATCTCATCCAGGAGCCGCTCGGCCGCCTGTGGGCCCGTGAGTCCGGTGCCCGAAATGTCAGGGAAGACATAGAACGCGCCATTCGGCCGGAGACAGGTGACGCCCGGAATGGAATTGAGGCCGTCCACGATGAGATCGCGACGGGCCCGGAATTCCTCCACCATCTCGGCCACCGCGTCCTGGGGACCGTTGAGCGCCTCCGCGGCGGCCACCTGCTGGTGGGCGCTGGTGCCCGACACGGAGTTGATCACCAGCCGGGTGACTGGCTCCACCAGCCATTCGGGCAGGATCGCGTAGCCCATCCGCCAGCCCGTCATCGCGTAGGTCTTTGAGAATCCGTCGAGGATGATCGTGCGATCGGGCATGCCCGGGAGCGCCGTGATGGAGACATGCTCACCCTCGTAGACGATGCGGCCGTAGATCTCGTCGGCGAGAACGGGGATGTCACGCTCCCGGGCCACCTCGGCGATGCGGATGAGATCTTCGCGGGTGAGAACCCCTCCAGTGGGGTTTGCTGGGGAATTGAGAATGATCAGGCGCGTGCGCGGACTCACGAGGCGGACAAGTTCGTCCGGGTCCAGGCGAAAATCGTTCGCCTGGCGAATGGGGATGGGCACGGGCGTCGCGCCGACGAATCGCGCCATCGACTCGTAGATCGGGAAGCCTGGATCCGGGTAGATCACCTCGTCGCCTTCCTGGGCGAGCGCGAGGATCGAATAGAACATGATCGGCTTGGCGCCTGGGGCGACCACCACTTGCGAGGGGCTCACGCTGACCCCGCGACGCGCGGTTGAGTCCGCGGCGATAGCCTCGCGGAGCTGAGGCAGCCCCGGCGCCGGCGGATAGTGGGTCCAACCGGCATCGAGGGCCCGCTTCTCGGCCTCGATAATGTTCGCCGGAGTGTCGAAGTCCGGCTCACCGATCTCCAGGTGGATCACGTGGCGGCCAGTCGCCTCGAGGGCGCGAGCACGAGCCGCGGCCTCGAAGGCAGGCTCGGTCCCGAGCCGGGACATTCGGTCGGCGAGGCGCATGGGCGGCATCGTAGCAAGGCCCATGAGCGGCGTCCGGGTTCCCGGCGGCGTTCCGGCGCCCGACGGCGCTTCCGGCGCTTCCGGCGCCCGGTTGCCGGGAGATCGCTAGAATCCGGCAGTGGCCACCTTCTACACGATCGAGACTGCCAACGCCCGGGTGCCGGAGGTTCGGGACATCCTCGTCCTGCTCCGCACCCAGCGCGAGGAGCTGGTCCGACTCCGCGATCGCCTGATCGAACTGGGCGTTCACGAGGCCGGATCCACGCCCCAGGATCACCGGAGCAGGACCTCCGGCTCCCCGGACGTCGTCACGGAACGCCCGGTGCCCAGGCCCGCAGTGGCACCGGATGAGGAGGCCCGGCTGATTCGCCTGCGGATGCAGGGCGTCGTGGACCAGATGCAGGCATCGGTGGCGAGACTGGACGGTTGGAGCATCACGTTGCGTGACATCGACAGCGGACTGATCGATTTCCCGGCCCTGGCCAGCGGGCGCCAGATCTGGTTGTGCTGGCGCCTTGGCGAGGGCGACATCGATTGGTGGCACAGTGTCGATGAGGGATTCGCCGGGCGTCGCCGGCTCACCGATCTCGTCTGACATGGGCGGCATCACGCCAGGAACGCGACGGACAGCACCGGGGTCACGCGGCGTTTCTGCGTGGTCCGTCGGCCGTCCAACGGTCAGGCAGGGCGGCCGTGAGAAAGCCTACCGGCCGCTTCCCGCCGCTCAACGCCGTGCTGCGCTGGCTGCCGCCGTGACTGCATGGCGTCGCGACGATTGGTTCGAGGCCCACGAACTGCTCGAGCCAGCCTGGATGGGCGCCAGCGATCCGGTGGAGCGCGACCTCTACCAGGGCCTGATCAGGCTCGCGGCGGCCTACGTCCATCGTGCTCGCCGCAACGGTCTTGGCCTGACCAAGAACCTGGTGGGTGCCGCCGCGTCCCTGGGCCGGGTTGCAGCCTCGGGTGAGGCAGCCCATATCGAGGCCGCCACAATCGAAAGCGTGAGCGTGCTGCTCACCGAAGTGGTCGCGCGCATCCCCGTGGACGGCGGTCCGGCGGATCTGAACCGCGAGCCCCCTTCGCTGTCGATGGCGGGCGGATGGTGATGCGTCCCCACGAGGCCGTTCCTGCCGTGGACGTCCACACCGCGGCGGAACGGCTTGCCGGCGACGACCCACCGCTGCTCGTCGACGTGCGCGAGCCGGACGAGTTCCACGCCGTACGGATCCAGGGAGCAGTGCTCCTGCCGCTGTCCACGTTCATGCTCCGATATCAGCAGCTGCCGCGGGACAAACCGCTGCTGGTCATGTGCGCAGCCGGAAGCCGCTCCGCGGCAGCCACCGCTCACCTGCTCGCCAGCGGCTGGCGGGACGTGACGAACGTTGCCGGCGGCATCATCGTGTGGGAACGCTCGGGGTTGCCCGTGAAGCGCGGCCTGGTCGCACCGGGCGAGGGCGAACTCACGCGCTAGCCTCGCCCAACGGTTCGGGCGCGGGCGCGTGAAGGCTCGACGGGGCCGGGAATTGGCGCCAGAAGGACGCGTCAGGACGTCTGGCGGCCCCGCCTTCGAAGGTGGCCGAGAAGTTCCCGCGTCCGCTCCTTGTGCGCCAGCGCCCAGCCGATGAGCAGGAGCAAGATGAAATTCCCGGTGCCCACGCCGGCGGCCGCGAGGTAGCCCAGTTGCTGGCCCACTTCGCCGTCGATCTTGAGCGCGGGGATGGTGGCTCCGAAAAGCCCGAGTTGGAAGAAGGGTGGTTTCGGTGCCAGGCTGGCGCGAGTCGCGCTCGCGATGAC
>JAHFBB010000015.1 GCA_023250255.1 Chloroflexota bacterium
TGCCTCGGTGGTCTCAGTGCTGCTGATCGGAATGGTCCGCGGCAGGCCGGCAATGAGATCGCGCCCCTTGACTTCCATCAGCAGTGGCTCGTCGAGCGGCATGGCCGCGCCGATCTGGATCTTGATCTCCTCGGCGGTGCGATCGCCGATCATCAGGTTGTACTTCCGTCGAATGTGCGAGATCAGCGCCTCGTCGAACCGATTGCCGCCGATGCGCACCGATTCGGACAGGACGATCCCTCCCAGGGCAAGGACCGCGATCTCGGTGGTCCCGCCGCCGATGTCGACAACCATGTTCCCCGACGGCCCGCCGATCGGGATACCGACCCCGATCGCCGCCGCCAGTGGTTCATCGATCAGCCATGCCTCACGTGCCCCGGCTCGCAGGGCGGCATCCCGCACGGCGCGACGCTCCACGCTGGTCACCCCCGACGGAACGCTGATCATGACCTCCGGCCTGAAGATCCGGACCCGGGCCACTTTGCCGATGACATAGCGCAGCATGGCCTCGGTGATCAGGTAGTCGGCAATCACCCCGTCGCGCATCGGTCTGATGGCGCGCACGTTGCCCGGCGTTCGGCCGATCATGTCGCGCGCTTCCTCGCCCACCGCCACCAACCGGTTCTCATCCTCGGAAATGGCGACCACTGACGGCTCGTTGAGGACGACACCCTTTCCCTGGACGTACACCAGGATGTTCGCGGTGCCGAGGTCGATCCCGATCTTCATCCGACGGTCATCCGTCCGTTCGCTGGATTCGGGCGCCTAAGCCAACAAGCTTCGCCTCGAATCGCTCGTAACCGCGGTCCACGTGCTCCACGCCACTCACGATGCTCGTGCCGGTGGCCACGAGCGCCGCCAGGACCAGCGTGGCGCCGGCTCGCAGGTCGGGAATCTGCACTGCGCGTCCCTCGAGCTGGGTGGGACCGGCAATGCGTGCATTCCGCTCGTCCACGACCTCGATTTCGGCGCCCATCTTCACCAGTTCGGCGGTGTACTCCAGGCGGTCCTCGTAGATCGTCTCGTGGATGGTGCTTACCCCGTTCGCCTGGGTCAGCAGGATGGATAGCGGAGCCTGCAGGTCAGTTGCCACCCCCGGCCAGGGAGCCGTTTCGAGAGCCACCGGTTTGAGCTCGCCCGGGTTGGCGCTGACGGCCAACCCGTCACCCTCTTCGAGGGGCTCAAGAGTCACGCCCATCCCCTCCAGCAAGTCGGCGGCAGCCGCCAGATCGCCCGGGCGGAAGCCACTGATCTCGATCCGGCCGCCGGTGAGGGCAGCGGCCACCGCGAAGGTGCCCGCCTCGATCCGATCGCCCACGACTCGATGCTCCGCACCGCCGAGCCGTTCCGTGCCCTCGATCTCGATGCGCCGCTCGGCGGTACGGGCGATCCGGGCGCCCATGGCGCTCAGCAGGGTGATCAGGTCGTCTACCTCGGGTTCGCGGGCCGCGTTGTCGATGACCGTCGTTCCGCGCGCCAGGCAGGCGGCGAGCATGACGTTCTCGGTGCCCATGACAGTGACATACGGGAAGGTGACGTGGGCGCCGCGCAGTCCGTCGGCCTGGGCGAAGTAGTAGCCGTTGCGGTAGTCCACCTCGGCCCCCAGCAAGCGCATCGCTTCGACGTGGAGGTCCACCGGCCGGCGTCCAATCCGGTCACCGCCGGGGTTGCTGATGATCACCCGCCCAAAGCGGGCCAGCAGGGGGCCGAGCAGGATGAACGAGCTGCGCATCTTCATGGCGGCCTCGAGGGGCACGAACAGCCACTCGGCCTCGCCAGCCAGGATCTCCAGGGCACCGTCTGGGCGATCCTTGAGGGAGAATCCGAGATCGCCCATGGTGGCGCGCATGATCGTCACGTCGCTGATCCGGGGCACGTTGTGCAGGACCACCGGCTCGTCGGTCAGGGCGGCAGCGGCCATCATCTTGAGGACGGCATTCTTCGCCCCGGCGACCTGGACGGCGCCGGAGAGGGGGATCCCGCCTTCGATGATGAAACGTTGCATCGGTCCGGCCTAAGCCTGCCAGGCCTCCTTCCATTCGTGTCCACCCAGATGATGACCATCGCACAGTCCCACCCGGCCCGCCATGTGCCGGGACGGCATGAGCGGCTGCATGCCCTCCTCGACCGCGGTCGGCTGCCGGTTGCAGAGCATGTACCGATGCTCGCGCAACCACTCGTACAGGTGGGCGCTCGAGCAGAAGGCGTAGCCCCGGCTGAAATCCGACCGGGTTCCCGGAGCCGGGTCCGAAGACAGACCGATGGGTCCGCTCTCGCGGACGATGTCGATCCGCACTGGCAGGGTACCCGGGCGTGCCCCGCACCACTCACACGACCGCATGGCGCTCGTCAGCCGGTGTAATGCGCGCCGTCGTCGAGGCTGTGGGAGGCCACGAAGTCCGGGTCGAGATTGGGGTCCGAGCCAGGCGGTGAGCCTCGGTGCGGGGTGAAGTCCAATGGGCAGATGAACGGGTACTCCGAACCGATCCGCCGGAACTCCTGCATGCGCCGAAACGGCTTGCCGTCATCGCCGACCGGCGTTGGCTTACCGTCGGGACCGCGCAGACGGCCGGGTGAGTCGGTCACCGGCCAAGGGTAGATCAGCCGCGATTCCGGCGGCGAACGGCGATGCGTTCGCGCATGAGGGCCGTCTGGAGCGCCGCCCGGGCACGGGCCAGGTCGATGGGTTCGTGAACGGCATCCACATCGGCCTCGGCCCGGCGGCGGGCTTCCACCGCTTTCGCCTCGTCGATCTCGTCGGAATGTTCGGCGAGGTCCGCCATGACCACCACCTTGTCGGCGCGGACCTCAATGAAGCCACCGCTGATCAGCAGCGCCAGCTCGCCCTGCGCGCTCTTGATCCGCAGTTCGCCGGTACCCAGCGCGCTGATCAGGCGCGCGTGGTTCGGCAGGATGCCGAGCTCGCCGTCAATGGCGGGCACCACCACCAGGTCGACCGGGCCGGTGAAGGCCCGCCGCTCGGGGCTGACGATCTCGAGTTGGAAGGGCATGCCTACTGCATCTTCTCGGCCTGCTCGACCGCTTCATCGATCGAGCCGACCATGTAGAACGCCTGCTCCGGCAGGGCATCGTGCTGGCCGTCGAGGATCTCTCTGAACCCGCGAACGGTCTCCTTGAGTTCGACGTACTTGCCGTCGCGACCGGTGAACTGGGCCGCAACGAACATCGGCTGGCTCATGTAGCGCTGTAGTCGGCGGGCGCGGGCGACGGTGATCTTGTCCTCCTCGGACAGCTCGTCCATGCCCAGGATGGCGATGATGTCCTGCAGGTCCCGGTAGCGCTGAAGGGTGCGCTGGACCTCGCGGGCGACCGCGAAATGCTCCTCACCAACGACCCGCGGATCGAGCACGGTCGAGGTCGAAAGGAGGGGGTCGACCGCAGGGTAGATCCCGAGTTCCACGATCGAGCGCTCGAGGCGAACGGTCGAATCGAGATGGCCGAAGGTCGTGGCCGGGGCCGGGTCGGTGTAGTCGTCGGCAGGGACATAGATCGCCTGCAGGCTGGTGATCGAACCCTTGCGGGTCGAGGTGATCCGTTCCTGCAGCTCGCCCATCTCGGTGGCCAGGGTCGGCTGATAGCCCACCGCGGACGGCATCCGGCCGAGCAGGGCTGAGACCTCGGAGCCCGCCTGGGTAAACCGGAAGATGTTGTCGATGAATAGCAGGACGTCGCGGCCCTCGACGTCACGGAAGTACTCGGCCATGGTCAGCCCGGTCAGCCCGACCCGCTGACGAGCGCCGGGCGGTTCGTTCATCTGGCCGAAGACCATGACCGTCTTGTCGATGACTCCCGACTCGGTCATCTCGCCGATGAGGTCGTTGCCCTCGCGCGAACGCTCACCGACGCCGGCGAAGACCGAGTAGCCACCGTGTTCGGCGGCAATGTTCCGGATGAGCTCCTGGATGATGACCGTCTTACCGACACCCGCTCCGCCGAAGACGCCGACCTTGCCGCCGCGCTTGAAGGGGGCGATCAGGTCGATGACCTTGATACCGGTCTCGAAGACCTGCGACTCGGTCTCCATGTCGTCGTAGCCCGGAGGCGCGCGATGGATCGGCAGCCGCTCCCCGGCGGGGATGGCGCCCTTGTTGTCAATCGGCTGGCCGAGGACGTCGAACACCCGCCCGAGCGTCACCTCACCGACCGGCACACTGATGGCCGCCCCGGTGTCCTCGGCGGCAACTCCACGTGCCAGCCCGTCCGTGGTGGACATGGCCACGGTGCGCACCCAGTTATTGCCCAGGTGCTGCTGGACCTCCACGACCAGGGTGTCTCCGTCCGGCCGCGGGATGGTCAGCGCGTTGTAGATGGCCGGCAATTCGCCGGCGGGGAACTCCACGTCGACCACGGGTCCCGTGATCTGGATCACCTTGCCACTGGCCATGGGTCTGTCGTGTTCTCCTTGCTCTGTGGGCGTCAACCGGCCAGGGCTTCCGCCCCGGACGCGATCTCGATCATTTCGCGGGTGATGGTGGCCTGGCGGGTCTTGTTGTAGACCAGGGTCAAGTCGTCGATGAGTTCGTGGGCGTTGTCGGTGGCGCTGCGCATGGCAATCATCTGGGCCGACTGCTCCGACGCGTTGTTCTCGAGAACCGCCCGATAGATGTCGACCGCCACCGCGTGCGGCAACAGGCGCGAGAGGACGGCCTGCGGACTCGGCTCGAAGAGGTATTCATCGTTCGAGGCTTCCTCGGCCGCATCCAGCGCGGAGGGCTCGATGGGCAGAATCGCCCGAACCACGGGCCGCTGGACGAGGGTGGACTGGAACGCCGAGTAGGCGATCACGATCTGGTCGTACGTTCCTGCCAGGAAGTCGTCGGTCACCAGGCGGGCGATGGCAGTCACCTCGGCGAACGATGGGTGGTAGCCAAGCCCGGCGAAGTGGGCGGCAATTGGTATCCCGGCGCGCCGGAGGGAATCCCGACCCTTGCGACCAATGGTGATGGCAGCGACCTCCGGTGTTGGCTGGCTGCCCTCGAGTCGGCCCGTGATCCAGCGAAGGACCGTCCGCACGGCATTTGAGTTCAGGCTGCCCACCAGGCCGCGGTCGGTGGTGACCATGATCAGTCCAATTCGTTGTACCGGGCGACGGGCCAGCAGCGGGTCGAGGTCCTCGCCGGCCGCTGCGGTCACCCGCGCCAGCGCGTCTCGCAACTCGTCGGCATAGGGGCGCGCCAACAGGATCGACTCCTGGGCCCGGCGCATGCGTGATGCCGCCACCATCTGCATCGCCCGGGTGATTTGGGCGATGTTGCGGATCGAGCCGATCCGCCGGCGGACCTCGCGAAGGGTTGCCATCAGGCGGCGTCCGTCTCCGTCCCGTACCCCGCCTCGCGGCGGTAGGCGCTGAGGACTTCGCCGAGGGTGGTCAGGGTTGCCTCGGACAACGTTCGCTCGTCGGCAATGGTCGGCAGCAGTTTCGGATGATTGGCCTCGACGAACTTGTACAGGCCAGTCTCAAACTCACGGACATTGGGGGTCGGCACATCGTCGAGGTAGCCGTTGGTGGCAGCCCAGATGGCCACCACCTGCTTCTCGACCACCAGCGGTTCGAACTGCGGCTGCTTGAGGATCTCGGTCGTCTTCTCGCCGCGGGTCAGCTGGTCGCGGGTGGCCTTGTCGAGGTCGGATGCGAACTGGGCAAACGCAGCCAACTCGCGGTACTGAGCCAGGTCCAGGCGGAGCTTTCCGGCAACCTGGCGCATGGCCTTGATCTGGGCGTTCCCTCCGACTCGGGAGACACTGGTTCCGACGTTCACCGCCGGCCGCTGGCCCTGGTTGAACAAGTCCGATTGCAGGAAGATCTGTCCGTCGGTAATGCTGATGACGTTGGTCGGAATGTACGCCGACAGGTCGCCGGCCTGGGTCTCGATGATCGGCAGGGCGGTCAGCGAGCCGCCGCCGTTCTCCTCGTTCAGCCGCGCGGCACGCTCGAGCAGGCGGCTGTGGGCGTAGAAAATGTCGCCGGGGTACGCCTCGCGACCGGGAGGTCGGCGCATGAGCAGCGACACCTGGCGGTAAGCCCAAGCGTGCTTGCTGAGGTCGTCGTAAATGCACAGGGCGTCGCGGCCGGTGTCGAGGAATTCCTCGCCCATCGCCACCCCGGCGTACGGCGCCAGGAACTGGAGGGGCGCTGGATCCGCCGCGGACGAGACCACCACGATGGTGTGCTCCATGGCGCCGCGCTCCTCGAGCTGGGCGACCACCTGCGCGACCGTCGACATCTTCTGGCCAATGGCCACGTAGATGCAGATCAGGCCTTGCCCACGCTGGTTGATGATCGTGTCCACCGCGATGGCTGTCTTGCCGGTCTGACGGTCACCGATGATCAGTTCGCGCTGGCCGCGACCAATCGGAATCATGCTGTCGATGGCCTTGATGCCGGTCTGAACCGGCGTGTCCACCGGCTGTCGGGTAATGACGCCCGGCGCAATGCGCTCGACGGGTCGGGTGCGGGTCGCCGCGATGGGTCCCTTGCCATCAATCGGGTTGCCCAGCGGATCCACGACCCGTCCAATCAGGGCATCGCCGACCGGGACCTCGACCACCCGGCCGGTGGTCTTCACCATGTCGCCTTCCTTGAGATCGGTGTAGTCGCCGAGGATGAGCGCCCCGACCGTCTCCTCCTCCAGGTTGAAGGCCATGCCCATCACCCCACCGGGAAACTCGAGCAATTCGGATGCCAGCGCCCCGGACAGGCCGAAGATCTGGGCGATTCCGTCGCCGACCTCGACAATGGTCCCCACGCCGGCGACATCGGCACCTTCGTCGAAGGCGCGGATTTCGCTCTTGATGATCGATGTGATCTCGTCGGATCGAATGGCCATCTGTTCCTCGTGATGCGGGCGGTTCAGGCCGCCGTCAGCCGGGCCCGCAGCCGCTCGAGGCGACTTCGGACGGTTCCGTCATACAACTGGTCGCCGATTCGGACGGCAATGCCGCCGATCAACTCCGGGTCGACCGTGACCCGCAATTCAATATCGCTGCCGACCATCTCGCGCAGGCGCGAGACGACCTCCGCCTCGTCCTTCGGACTGAGCGCGATGGCGCTGCGGACCTCGGCCCGGGCTATCCCGCGCTCGCGTCGCAACAACTCGGCGAAATGCTCGGTCATCGGCAGGATCTGCCGCGGTCGGCCGCGGCGGACCATGAGCAGCACGAGGTTCAGCGCCTCGGTATTGAGTGTCGTGCCCACCCGCCGAACGATCCGCTCTTTGGTTGGGTAATCGATGCCCGGATGGTCCAGCACGGCCCGCAGTTCGTCGCTGCCCATCGCTTCGCGCAGCGCGGCGAAGTCCCCCTCCCAGCGGTCGAGGGTGCCGTCACTGCGGCCGACGTCGAAGGCAGCCTCGGCGTAGCGGCGAGCGGCGGTCCGGCGGCGAGCCACGGTCTAGTTCTTCGACCCCGGCTTCGGCGCGGTTTCGGCCAGGAAGTCGGCGACCAGCTTCCGCTGGGTGGGGCCGTCCATGGTCGATCGAACCAGTTGGGAGGCCGCATCCAGGGCCAGATCGGCCACCTGTCCACGAAGCTCGGCAATGGCTCGATCGCGCTCGGCCACGATCTCGGCACGGGCCTGTTCGGTCATCCGCGCTGACTCGGCCTTGGCGGTGGCCAGGATTTCATCGCGAGCGGCTTCCGCTGCCTTCGTCGAACGGGCGACCATCGCCTGTCCCTCGGTCCGGGCTTCGGCCAGGGCAGCCTCACGCTCGGCCCGAGCGAGTTCGCGGTCACGGGCGGCGGTCTCGGCGTCCTCGAGTCCCTTGCTGATCTTCGTCTGCCGCTCGTCGATCAGGCTCAACACCCGCTGGAACAGGAATCTGTTCAACAGGTACAGGACGAGCAAAAAGTTGATGACCTGGAAGGCGAGTTTGACGAAGTCGACGCCGAAGGCTTCAAAGAAGGCCATGGCTGTCTGCCGGTCCTAGGCGGCGAACAGGATGATCAGCGAGACGACGAGGGCGTAGATGCCAATCGCCTCGGTCAGGGCCAGTCCCAGGATGTAGGGCACGAACAGCGTCCCCGATGCTTCCGGGTTTCTGCCAATGGCCTCCATGGCCTTGCTGAAGCCGATGCCCAGGCCAATGCCCGGTCCAATGGCTCCCAGGCCCATGGCCAGGCCGGCTGCGAGAGTGGTGATGTCCACGACGGGTCTTCCTCCTAGCGCTCCGCGGTTGGCACGGAGCCACAACAGTTATGCCGCAAAGTTTGCCAGTGCGGCTTCCGGATCGGGCTCGGAGCCCGGGTGATGGTCGTCCGAACCATGCTGTCGATGTTCGGCAATGGCAAGGGTGATGTAGGTCATCGACAGCAGAGCGAATACCAGCGCCTGGACGAGGCCGAACAGCATTTCCAGGCCCAGGAACACGGCTGGCACAGTCACCGCCAGCGGCAACATGACGAGTGCGGCCGTGGTCAGCGAGAACATCGTCGCCAGCAGAACCTCGCCGGCGAACACGTTGCCGAACAGCCGCATGGACAGACTGATGATCCGCGACAGCTCGCTGATCAGGTGGATCGGGGTGAGCAGCGGCGTCATGTACACCGGCTCGGCGATCAACAGCTCATGGAGATAGCCGCGGACCCCATTCGCCCTGAAGCCGAAGGCAATGAAGGCGACGAATGAAATGAGTGCCAGGCCAAGGGTGAAGTTCAGGTCTGCCGCAGCAGCCCGGACGAACGGGACGAGAATCTCCTCCCCGTGTTCGTTTGTTTCCACCAGGCCAATGGTGCCCACGCCCGGAAACAGGCTCAGCCAGTTGGCGACCAGGATGAACAGGAAGATGCCGAACACGAGCGGTGCGAATTGGCGCCAGCGCTTGCCACCGGTGCCGCGCACGATCCCCGACAGAAATTCGATGGGCAGTTCGAGCAAGGCCTGGCGCCGATTGGGCACCAGGCTGGACGCACCGCGGAACCAGGCAGCCGCGAACAACAGCACGGCCGACGCCAACAGCGCGCCGATCATCGAGTTGGTGATGACGATCGGCCCGATGGCAAACAGCTCTTCGGCCGCGATCTGGACGTGAACCAACTCCGCTCCTTACCTTCCCATGCTCTGGCGGGCGACATCCCAGATGGTGTACATCGCCGCCGCGATTCCCAGCACCATCCCGATCAGGGTGAAGATCGGTCTGGTCCCGAGCCAACGGTCAACCAGCAGGCCGCCGCCGACTCCCACGATCACCGAGACTCCCATTCGCAGACCCAGGTCGAGGACCAGTCCCCAGCGTGCCGACGGTCGGTCGTCGCGCGGGTCAGGTTCCATCATCCGGACCACCATCGCCGTAGCCCCGGCGCATTCCTGCGCGGAGGAGGAGCCAGATACCGATGGCTGCGGTCAGGCTTCCGACCCCCAGGCCGATGAGAACCATCGTTGGCGACGTGCCAAAGGCCCCATCTGCGATGAGGCCGATGATTGCGCCGCCCACCATCGGGACCACCATGATCAGGGTCACCAGACCCAGAAGCTTGACGAGCCCGGTGGGCGTCAACTGTGCCATGTTTGGTTCGACTCAGCGGTCGGACGGCGGGAGTATAGCCGAGCGTCCGCGGCGAGTCAGTTGGCCGATCAGGCTCGGGTCCAGGTCAGGCCTGGGACCGGGAACCGATCGGCGATGGCGGACACCTTGTCGCGGACCAACGCCTGCGCCTCGGGGTTCCCGCGGGCCTGGATGCCCTCGACGATCAGCCCACCGATTTCGGTCATTTCGGCTGGCCCCATCCCCCGCCCGGTGACCGCCGGCGTGCCGATCCGGATTCCGCTGCCCACCATCGGCGGGTTCGGATCGTACGGAATGGTGTTGCGGTTGACCGTGATCCGGACCTCGCCCAGGGCCAGGTCGGCATCCTTGCCAGTGGCGCCGAACGGGGTAACGTCCACCAGCGCAAGGTGATTGTCGGTTCCGCCGCTGACGATGCTGGCACCCGCCGTCGCAAGCGACGCCGCCAGCACGCGCGCGTTGGCCACCGTTCGTTCCATGTCGATCCGGAACTCGGGGCTCATGGCCTCGGCGAAAGCGACGGCCTTGCCGGCAATGACGTGCATCATCGGTCCACCCTGAATGCCCGGAAAGACCGCCTTGTCGATTGCCTTGGCCAGGTCGGCG